>CAZRXZ010000158.1:1679-3788 GCA_964604095.1 uncultured Arenimonas sp.
GAGAACCCGGCGTACAGCAGGCTCTGCATCAGCGCTTCCCACCAGGTCAGGTCCATCGGCCCGAAGATGAACACCGGCACCACGCTCAGGTGGCTGAGCACCAGCCAAGCCAGGCCCAGCGGCAAGGGCAGCAGCCACGGCAGGATGCCGGCGATGACCATCAGCAGCACGCTGCCCAGGCCGGTCGAGGAGTAGTAGCTGACCGAAATCGCCGACACCGTGAGCAGGAACAGGTACAGGCCGTCGCGCCAGCTCTTGTGATAGATGTTCAGGGTGCCCGCGACACGCGCGTACAGCAGCCCGAACGCGACGAACGAGACCACCCAGCCGCCCAGCGAACGCGCCAGCAGACCGCTTTCGGCCAGCCCCTGGTGCCAGGCGTACCCCAGCGGAATGCCGACCATGCCCCAGGTGAACAGGCCGGCGTATCGGAGCAGCTGCTGGTGGTTCAGGCGGGAGTTCATCAGCGCATGATACCCGCATATCAAGGACTTGGCGGCGGCCGAAAGTCATGGTCGGCGGCCGGAAGGCAAAAACCCTCACCCGCCCCATGGACTCCATGCGATAATCGCGCCTGAACGCCGTATCAGACGGGCCGGGAGTTTTTTGGAGCAGTGTCGATGTCGATTACGATCCGTGACGTGCTGGAGCACGAGCTGGACGCCATTTTGGCCATGAACAACGCCGCGGGCAGCGGCATCCTGCCGATGAACCAGGCCCAGATCCGCTACTTCTGGCAGAGCGCGGCCTACTTCCGGGTCGCCGAATCGGACGATTGCCTGGTCGGCTTCCTGATCGCGATGACCCGCGACGCCGACTACGAAAGCAGCAACTTCCGCTGGTTCAAGGAGCGCTACGGCGCCTTCGTGTACGTCGACCGCATCGTCATCGCCAAGGGCCAGCGCAGCGCCGGCATCGGCCGTCTGTTCTATGCCGACGTGCAGAGCTTCGCCGAAGTGCGGGCGCCGGCCCTGGTGGCCGAAGTGTTCATGGAGGAAAGCACCCACCCCGCCCTGCTGTTCCACGGCAGCTTCGGCTTCCACGAGGTCGGCCAGCACCAGTTGCCGGATTCGCCCCTGCGCGCCGCCATGCTGTACAAGGAAATGTGCAGCTACCCGTTCGTGCAGGCCACCTACGGCGGCCAGTTGCCGGCCGTGCCCTGGCTGCAGGGCCGCCGCCGGCCGCAGGCCGACGCGCGCCGGGCCACGGGGACCTGACATGGGCAAGCCCCTCTCTCTCGAACAGCACGGAGAAGTGAAGTTCGGCCAGGTCGGCATCGCCAACCTGCGCATCCAGTCGCTCGACATCGACGCCTTGGCCGCGGAAATGCGGGAACGCGTCGAACGCGCGCCGAAACTGTTCCGTCATGCCGCGGTGATCCTGGATTTCAGCGCCCTCTCGGCCTGCCCGCCGGCCGAGGCCGTGGACCGCCTGATCGACGCCCTGCGCCGCGCCGGCGTGTTGCCGGTCGCCATCGCCTACGGCACCCCGGCCATCGAGCAGCTGGCCGGCCAGGTCGGACTGCCGGTGCTGGCCAAATTCCGCGCCGGCTATGAGCGCGAGGCCGCCGAGCCGGCCGCCGCACCGGCGCCCAAGGCCGCGCCGACCGCCGCTCCAAACCCGGCACCGGCCATGCAGGCCGAACCCGGCATGCTGCAGACCCAACCCTTGCGTTCCGGCCAGCAGGTGTACGCCGCCGGCCGCGACCTGACCGTGTGCGCCATGGTCGGCGCCGGCGCCGAAGCCATCGCCGACGGCTCCATCCACATCTACGGCGCCCTGCGCGGCCGCGCCCTGGCCGGGGCCTCGGGCAACGCCAAGGCCCGCATCTTCTGCCGCGAGTTCAACGCCGAGCTGGTGGCCATCGCCGGCACCTACAAAGTGCTCGATGAAATCCCCAAAAGGCTGCTGGGCAAGGCCGTCCAGATCTGGCTGGACGATGACCAGCTGCGCATCGAAGAGCTGGCCTGAGGCATAATGGACGCGGATATCCGAAAATCAAAATTACAAGGAGAGCAGTTTTGGCTGAAATCATCGTTGTGACCTCCGGCAAAGGCGGCGTCGGCAAGACCACCTCCAGCGCCAGCATCGCCTGCGGCCTGGCCAAGG
>CAZRXZ010000159.1:0-3700 GCA_964604095.1 uncultured Arenimonas sp.
TCGCCGCCGACGCGGATTTCGGTCGGCTTGGATTTGCGTTGGCCGATCACCGGCTGCAGGGTCAGCACCGGCGCGTTGTTGTCGAGCCCGAAATGCGCGCGCAGGGCGTCGACCTTGCCCTGTTCCAGCTCCACGCATTGGCCGCGCTTGAGCAGGCGCGGCAAGGTGATGTCGCCGTAGCGCACGCGCTTCAGGCGGCTGACCTGGTAGCCCTGCGATTCCCACAGCCGGCGCACTTCGCGGTTGCGGCCTTCGGTGATCACCACCTGGAACCAGGCGTGCGAATCGCTGGAGCCGATGCGTTCGATCTTCTCGAACTTGGCCGGACCGTCCTCGAGCGCGACGCCGCGCGCCAGGCGGTCGACCACGTTGTCCGGCACCTCGCCGTGGATGCGGCAGACGTATTCGCGTTCGATGTTGCCCGACGGGTGCATCAGGGCGTTGGCCAGTTCGCCGTCGGTGGTCAGCAGCAGCAGGCCGGTGGTGTTGATGTCGAGCCGGCCGACGGCGATCCAACGCGCGCCTTTCAGGCGGGGCAGGGCGTCGAACACGGTCGGGCGGCCTTCGGGGTCTTCGCGCGTGGTGACTTCGCCTTCGGGCTTGTTGTAGATCAGCACCGAGCCCGGTTCGCTCAGGGCGCTGGCCACGAAGGTCTTGCCGTCGATCTCGATGCGGTCGCCGCTGGCGACCGACTGGCCGGTCTGCGCGGTGGCGCCGTTGACCTTGACCGCGCCGTTGGCGATGCGCTCTTCCAGCAGGCGGCGGGAGCCGAGGCCGGCTTGCGCCAGCACCTTATGGAGTCGTTCGGAGGCCTTGGATTTGGGTGCGGCGTCGTTGCCTTTCAACGAAAGGACTTTGCGAGGATTCTCGCTCATTCAGGGGGTTCTCCGGCGCGTGGCGCCTCAGTGCTGCGTATCGTCTGTCGTCGTCTCGACGGGTCCGTGCGATGCTTCGGTTTCGGGGGTGGCGGGTTCGTCTCCGGCGCCGGCTTGCCCGCTCGGCTCCGCGTTCACGGCGGCCTGAGCCGGGATGGGCTCGGAAATGTCGAAGGACAGCTGCGGTTCCAGTTCCGGGTATTCCTTCAATTCCGCCAGCGGCGGCAGTTCGTCCAGGCTCTTCAGGCCGAAGTAATCGAGGAAGGTCTTGGTGGTGCCGAACAGCTCGGGGCGTCCGGGCACGTCGCGGTGTCCGAGAACGCGGATCCACTCGCGCTCCTCCAGCGATTTTATCATAGAAGCGCTGACGCTGACGCCGCGGATCTGCTCGATCTCGCCGCGGGTGATCGGTTGGCGGTAGGCGATCAGGGCCAGGGTCTCCAGCGTGGCGCGGGTGTATTTGCTCTGCCGTTCGGTCCAAAGCCGCGCCACATAAGGGTGCACGTCGGCCTTCACCTGATAACGCCAGCCCGAGGCGACCTCGACCAGCTCCACGCCGCGGCCGGCGCAGGCCTCTTTAAGCGCGGTTAAGGTCTGCTCGACCGAGCCGGGCTTGGGCGGGGCATCGCCGAACAGTTCATACAGCTGTTTCACGGTCAGCGGCTGGGGCGAGGCCAGCAGGGCGGCTTCCAGCATCGGCGGCAGGTTCGGTTCGGTTTCGCTCATGGCAGGTCGTGCGTTCAGGTCGACGGTTCGTCGAATTCGGATTGGATGAGGTCGCGCTCGGCGGCCTCGGTTTCTTCGGCGGTCAGTTCGCGCGCGCGCACGAAAATCGGCGCCAGCGGGGCTTCCTGCACGATTTCCAGCAGGCGCTCCTTGGCCAGCTCCAGGATCGACAGGAAACTGACCACCACGCCCATGCGGCCTTCCTCGGGCGTGAACAGGGTCTCGAAGCCGTGGAACTGGCCGTCGGACAGGCGCTCCAGCACGCGGGTCATGCGCTCGCGCACGCTCAGCGCCTCGCGCTTGATGGCGTGCCGGCTGAACAGGTCGGCGCGCTTGAGCACGTCGCGCAGGGCCAGCAGCATCTCCTTCAGGTCCACGTCCGGCGGCGCGCGGTGCACGACGCGGTCGGGCATGAAGACGTGCGCCACGCTGGTGTCGCGCTCCAGACGCGGGATGCCGTCCAGGTCCTCGGCGGCCTTCTTGAAGCGTTCGTATTCCTGCAGGCGGCGCACCAGCTCGGCGCGCGGGTCGGATTCGGCACCGTCTTCGGCCGGCGGCCGCGGCAACAGCATGCGTGACTTGATTTCGGCCAGGATGGCGGCCATCACCAGGTACTCGGCCGCCAGCTCGAAGCGAAGCTCCTCCATCACCCCGATGTAGGACACGTATTGCTTGGTGATTTCGGCGACCGGGATGTCGAGGATGTCGAGGTTCTGGCGGCGGATCAGGTACAGCAGCAGGTCGAGCGGGCCTTCGAAGCTTTCCAGGATGACTTCCAGCGCGTCCGGCGGGATGTACAGGTCCTGCGGCATCTGCAACACCGGCTGGCCTTTGACCAAGGCCAAGGGCATTTCCTGTTGTTGCGGCGTCTGGGCGTGAACGGGCTCAGCGGCCTCTGGCGCGGGCGTTTGGGTCATGGAAGGTCGTCGGATCGGCGAATGCGCGCCGCGGAGGAATTCAGGGTAAGCGGAAAGCCGGGGCTTGTAAAGAAAGGCGCCGGCCAGGCGGCATTATATCAATCAAAACAAGGCGTCGCGCAGTTTGAACCAGGCCATGGCGGCCACCAGCAGGGGCGTGCGCAACAGGCGGCCGCCGGGGAAATCGCGGTGCGGGATGCGCGCGAAGGCGTCCAGGCGCCCGGCCTGGCCGCGGATGGCTTCGGCCAGAATCCGGCCGGCCAGGCCGGTGGCGGCGATGCCGTGGCCGGAGAAGCCTTGGGCGAAATAGATGTTCTGGCCCAATCGGCCCCAGTGCGGCGCGCGGCTGAGCGAAATATCGACATAGCCGCCCCAGACGTATTCCATCTCGATGCCGGCCAGGCGCGGGAACACCCGCGTCATCCGACGGCGCAGGGTGCCGGCCAAGTCCGGCGGCGGCAGGGTGGAATAGGAGGCGCGGCCGCCGAACAGCAGGCGATGGTCGGCGCTGAGCCGGAAATAATCCAAGGCCCAGTTCACGTCGGCCACCGCCATGTCGTTGCCGATCAGTTCGCGCGCCAGGGTCTCGCCCAGCGGCGCGGTGGCGCCGATGTAGGTGCCGACCGGCATGATCTTGGCGTCCAGCTCCGGGGCGATGCCGTGCACGTAGGCGTTGCCGGCCAGCACCGCGAAGTCGCAGGCCACCGCGCCGCGGGCGGTCTTGAAGCGTGGGCTCGGGCCGCGTTCGAGCGCCGTCACCGGCGAGTCCTCGAAGATGCGCACGCCCAGCGCCAGGGCCGCGCGGGCCAGGCCTTGGGTGTACTTCAGCGGATGCAGATGGCCGCTGCGCGGGTCGAACAGGGCGCCCAGATAGCGCGGGTTCGGCATCACCGCCTGCAGCTGTTCGCGTTCCCACCACTGCAGCGGATAGCCGAAGTTTTCGGCCAGGTCGCGTTGCCAGGCCTTCAGTTCGGTGACGTGGCGCGGCTTGATCGGCACGTGCGCGTGGCCGTCGCGCCAGTCGCAGTCGATGCCGAATTCGGCGCAGCGGCTCTTGATCAGGTCCAGTCCTTCCACGGACCAGTCGAACAGGCGTTTCGAATCCGCCAGGCCGACGGCCTGGGTGATCTTGGCCTGGTCGCAGCCGAAGCCGAAGATGGCCTGGCCGCCGCTGCGGCCGGA
>CAZRXZ010000160.1:0-1127 GCA_964604095.1 uncultured Arenimonas sp.
TGCTCGACACCATGCAAAGCCTGTGGAGCATCGACCAGATCGGCCTGGAGCCGGCCGACCGGCGGCGCCTGGAAGACGTGATGGAACGCAGCCACGGCATCTTCCTGACCACCGGCCCGACCGGCTGCGGTAAATCGACCACCCTGTACGCGATGCTGACCGAGATGCGCAAGCAGCGCGTCAACATCCTGACCATCGAGGATCCGGTCGAGTTCCACATCGCCGACATCCAGCAGATGCAGGTGAACCGGTCGGCCGGCTTCACCTTCGCCTCGGCCCTGCGCAACTTCCTGCGCCACGACCCGGACATCATCATGGTCGGCGAGATCCGCGACCGCGAGACCGCCGCGATCGCGGTGGAAAGCGCGCTGACCGGCCACTTGGTGCTCAGCACCCTGCACACCAACACCGCCGCCACCACCGTCACCCGCCTGCTCGACCTCGGCATCGAGCCCTATCTGCTGCGCGCCTCCTTGCTGGCGGTGATGGCGCAGCGCCTGGTGCGTCTGACCTGCGAGCGCTGCAAGGAGCCGGAAGCGGTGCCGGCGCATATGCGCGCCTATTTCGGCTTGGCCGAGGACGAGGTGTTCCATACCGGCCGTGGCTGTTCGCATTGCGACGGCATGGGCATCAAGTTCCGCAAGGCGGTGTACGAGCTGCTGGTGGTCACGCCGAAGGTGCAGGAACTGATCGTGGCCGGCGCCGAAGCCGAAAAGATCCAGCAGGTGGCGGTGGCCGAAGGCATGCGCCCGCTGACCCAGGCCGCGCTGGCCATGGCCCGGCGCGGCGAGATTTCCCTGGCCGAAGCCTGGCGCGTGCGCGCCGGCTGATCAGCCGGCGGCGAACGCCGCCAAGCGCGCCGCCAGCGCATCCAAGCCCAGATTCACGCCGGAACCGGCAGACGTCCGCGCCTGCAGGCTGTCGTCGGCGGAGCGGCCCTGCCACAGCGCGGAATCGGCCGCTTTCACGTAGGCCTCGCGGAACGGCAGGCCGTCGCGCGCGAAGTCGATGGCCAGGTCAGTGGCGTGCATCGAGGGCTCGATGGCCGCGGCCACGGCTTCCGGATTCCACTCCAGCTTGGCCAGCAGTTCCGGCACCAGCGCCAGCGCCGCCAGGCCGTGCCCGAA
>CAZRXZ010000160.1:1227-3696 GCA_964604095.1 uncultured Arenimonas sp.
CGGCGCAGGTCGCCCATCGCCGACAGCAAAGCCTCCAGCGCGGCCAACTCGAACTTGCCGCGCGAGAGCTGGGCGTAGGTGGCAATCTGCTGGGTGCGCGCGAAACCGAGCGCCTGCGTGGTGTATGCGCGGTCGAGCGGCAGGTTGACGCCGAAACCGGAGGCCGAACCGAGCGGATTGGCGTCGATCCACGCCAGCGTCTGCCGGGCGCGCTCGGCGTCGTCGAGGAAGGCTTCGGCCCAGGCGCCCCACCACATGCCGAGCGAAGACACCATCGCGCGCTGCAGGTGGGTATAGCCCGGCATCGGCACCAGGGCTTCGGCGCGCGCGCGCTGCAGGGCGCCGGCGGCGATGCCGGCGCACAGCGCCGTGAGCTCGCCGAGCTGTGCCTTCAGCCACAGGCGCGAGGCCGCCAGCACCTGGTCGTTGCGGCTGCGGCCGGTATGGATCTTGCGGCCGGTGTCGCCCAGGCGTTCGGTCAGGAACTGTTCGATGGCGCTGTGGCCGTCCTCGAATCGGGCATCGAGCGTGAAGCCGCCGTCGGCGTACAGTGCGGCCAAAGCATCCAGTTCGCGCAGCAGATCGGCGCATTCGGCTTCGCTCAGGATGCCGATGCGTTGCAGGCCTTCGGCATGCGCCTTGCTGGCGGCGATGTCGTAGACGAACAGGGCGCGGTCGGACTGGATGTCCTCGCCGGCCAGGAAACGTTGGATGGCGGCGTCGATTTCGAAGCCGGGCTTGGCCCAGATGACGTTGGCGTTCATAGGATTCCCGTGGTTTCCGGCAGACCGAGGCCGAGGTTGATGTTCTGTAGCGCTTGGCTGGCCGCGCCCTTGAGCAGGTTGTCGAGCACCGAGACCACGACCAGGCGGCGGCCGTCGGCGCTGAGCGTGAAGCCGCCGACCAGCGCCTTTGGCGTACCGGCCACGGCACTGGTCCAGGGCGCGGCATCGCTCACTTCGACCAGCGGCTCGTTGCCATAGCTCCCGGCATAGCGGGCGCGGATCTCGTCCAACGCGAACGCACGCGCCAAAGGCAGATTGGCGGTAATCGACAGGCCGCGGAAATGCGGCGCCACATGCGGCATGAACTGGATGTCGCAGGCCATCTGCGCCGCGACTTCGCGTTCGTGGATGTGGCCGGCCAGGCTGTACGGCATCAGGTTGTCCTTCAACTTGAGCGGGTCGTTCTTGTCCGAAGGCGAGGTGCCGGCGCCGGAATAGCCCGACACGCCGAAGCACTGCACCGCGCCGGCCAGCGCATCGCGCATCGGCGCGACGGCCAGCTGCATGGCGGTGGCGTAGCAGCCCGGATTGCTGATGCGGCGCTGCCGCGCATACGACCGGCGGGTCAGCTCCGGCAGGCCGTAGTACCAATCGGGATCGAAGCGGTAGTCGGCCGACAGGTCGAGCAGCAGGGTTTCCGGCCGCATGCGCGCCAGGGCTTCCGCCCAAGGCGCCGCCAGGCCGTTCGGCAAGGCCAGCACCACCACGTCCAGCGCCTCGCGCACCAGTTCCAGCGGCCCGAGGTTGCCGTAATGCAGGCCGTCCGGCGCCGTCGGCTCGAAGCGTTTGACCTCCAGCCCGTCGCGCTCGCGCGAACCGACATAGGCCAGTTCCAGCGCCGGATGCGCGGCCAGCAGGCGGATCAATTCGCTGCCGACGTAACCGCGGGCGCCGACCAGGCCGATCCGGAAGCGTTTCGCGGGCGCGCTCATGCGCCCCCCGCTTCGTGGAAGCTGGCCGGTTTGCCGAGGCAATAGGCCACCGCCCGTTCGATTTCGGCGAAGCCCTCCAGGCCGTACCAGAACACCGTCCAATGCCCGCACTTCAGGCAACCGTCGGCGGCCTGCAGATAGAAGGCGTTGATCGGATTGTCGTGCCGCGAACGCCAGAACAGCTTCGGCGTCTCCTGCCGCATCACCGACCAGGCGGCGGCGCCCAGGCCCTCGCCCTGCGCGTCGTCGGCGACCGCGAACTTGTCGAGGTAACGGCCGCCGGGCGCGTCCAGCAATACCAATGCGGCGCGGTAGTCGGCGCTGTAATAGACCTTGGCCGGCGTGTTGTCGCGGAAGTAGCCCGCGCGCATCTTCTTGCCGAAACCGGACTCCAGCAGCTTCTGCAGCTTGCCCTTGTCGATCCGGCCCCAACCCTTCACCGACTGGATGCGCTGGCCCTTGCGCACCAAGGTGCCGGAGCCGCGGTGGGTGAACAGCTCTTTGGCCAATTCGGACGGCTTGGTGATCGACACCGAGCTTTCCTTCGGCAAGTCCTCCAGCAGGGCCGCGATCTGCTCGATCTTGACCTTCATGCCCGAATGCAGCCAAGGCTGGCGGATCAGCTGCGCGTAATCGGTGGACAGGTTGATCGAATCGATGATCTGCCCGTCGCCGTCGAGCAGGCCGCCGGTGCCGGTCAGGAAGATGATCTTGTACGGCTTCAGGGTCTTGACCACCTCGTTGGCGGCCCA
>CAZRXZ010000161.1:0-3694 GCA_964604095.1 uncultured Arenimonas sp.
AGTCGGTCCCAAGGGTATGGCTGTTCGCCATTTAAAGTGGTACGCGAGCTGGGTTCAGAACGTCGTGAGACAGTTCGGTCCCTATCTGTCGTGGGCGTTGGAGATTTGAGAGGGGCTGCTCCTAGTACGAGAGGACCGGAGTGGACGAACCTCTGGTGTTCCGGTTGTCACGCCAGTGGCATTGCCGGGTAGCTATGTTCGGAAGCGATAACCGCTGAAAGCATCTAAGCGGGAAGCGCGCCTCAAGATGAGATATCCCGGGACACAAGTCCCCTAAAGGAACCAGGAAGACTACCTGGTTGATAGGTCAGGTGTGTAAGTGCAGTAATGTATTGAGCTAACTGATACTAATGATCCGTGAGGCTTGATCATATAACCTCAAGTCGCTTTATCCTCGCAACACGTATAAAGCAACGCTCGAAAACTACGTCCCATTCCAATTTGCTTCACCCAACGAGAGCGCGGCGCTCAGGATCCACCGATCCCAAAGCGACCCTCCACCCTCTCCCTGGTGACCATAGCGTTGTGGAACCACCCGATCCCATCCCGAACTCGGAAGTGAAACGCAACTGCGCCGATGGTAGTGTGTGCATACATGCAAGAGTAGGTCATCGCCAGGGTCTTTACCCCTAAACCCCAGCCCCAAAGGCTGGGGTTTTTTATTGGGCATGCCGGCCCAAATCGACGTAATTCCGGATGGCATAAAGCGCCTCCAGCTGGTACAATACCGCGGCTTCTGGGCGCTTTTGTCCGGACGGGTACGGAGTCTTGATCGTGCGCAACACCACAACGGCCGGAAACCGGCTCGCGGTCAGGACGGTGGCGGTGCAGGTGGCGGTGGTCGCGGTCGCGGCGGCGTGCTTCCTGTTCATCGGCCGGCGTCCGTCGGCGGCGGTTCTGCTGGGCGGTCTCGCCATCGTCTGCTCCTCCTGGGCGGCGGCGCGGATCACCTTCACCGGGCGCGCGCAGTCCGCGGAAGGGGCGCTGCTCCGGCTGATCCTGGGCCTGCTGTTGAAGTGGTTTGTCGTAATCGCGGTTTTGTTGCTCGGAACGCTGTTCTTGCGGTTGCCGCCCCTGTATGTCCTCCTGGGCTTGGTGGCCGGCCTGCTGACCCAGTTCCTGGTAGCAATGAAACGTTAACCGAATTTGATTTGAGTGGATCCTAGCCATGGCGTCTGAGCAAGCCCTTACTCCCACCAACTACATCCAGCACCACCTGAAGAACCTGACCGTACAGGTCCAGGATGGCGGGTTCTGGGCCCTGCACGTGGACACCATCGTGACCTCGGTGCTGATGGGCCTGCTGATCGTGTTCGCGTTCTGGCTCGCCACCCGCAAGGCCACCTCCGGCGTGCCGGGCAAGTGGCAGGCCTTCGTCGAGATCTGCCTGGAGTTCGTCGACAAGCAGGCGCGCGACACCTATCACGGCCCCAGCAAGCTGGTCACGCCGATCGCGATCACGCTGTTCTTCTGGATCCTGATGATGAACATGCTGAAGATGATCCCGGCCGACTTCATCGCCAAGCCGCTGGAGCTGGTCGGCGTGCATTACTGGAAGCCGGTGCCGACCGCCGACGTCAACGCCACCCTCGGCCTGTCGATCAGCGTGTTCTTCCTGATGATCTTCTTCGCCCTGCGCAGCAAGGGCCTGGGCGGCTTCACCCATGAATTCCTGACCGCCCCGTTCGGCAAGTGGATGCTGCCGTTCAACCTCATCCTCAATATCGTCGAGTGGGTCAGCAAGCCGGTCTCCCTGGCGATGCGACTGTTCGGCAACATGTTCGGCGGCGAAATCGTATTCCTGCTGATCTGGGTGCTCGGCGGCGCGAGCGTGTTCGGCATGCTGGCCGGCGGTGTGTTCGGTCTCGGCTGGATGCTGTTCCACCTGCTGGTGATTCCGCTGCAGGCCTTCATTTTCATGATGCTGTCGATCGTGTACCTGAGTCTGTCGGAAGACAGCCACTGATTTTGATTTTCCGTTCCACTTTTTCTTTCAACCGTTCTTGATTTCAATCTGGAGATAACCATGGAAACCCTCGTTCAACTCGCCCAAGTCCAATCCAGCACCGCCCTGGCCATCGGCATCATGATCGGTCTGGCCGCCCTCGGCGCCGGTCTCGGCCTGGCCCTGATGGCCGGCAAGTTCCTGGAATCGGCCGCCCGCCAGCCGGAACTGATCCCGGTCCTGCAGGTCCGCATGTTCATCACCGCCGGCCTGATCGACGCCGCGTTCATCATCACCGTCGCTATCGCCCTGCTGCTGGCCTTCACCAACCCGCTGGCCACTGCGTTCGTTCCTGCCGCCTGATGCCTGATCCGCGGACCGGTCCGCCGGTCCGCGCCCGGACGATACGGGCACTCCGTGCCTAAACCCGAACTTTTCAGAGCGTATTGAAATGAATATCGGTCTTACCCTTTTAGCCCAGGCACTGGCCTTCGCCGGTTTGATCTGGATCATCGCGACCAAGATCTGGCCGCCGCTCCTGGCTGCCATCGAGGAACGCCAGGCCAAGATCGCCGAAGGCCTCGCCGCCGCCGACCGCAGCAAGAAAGACCTGGCCTCGGCCGAAGAGAAGGTCAATGAAGTGCTGCGCGAAGCCCGCGCCAAGGCCAACGAGATCATCGCCCAGGCCGAAGCCCGCAAGGCGCAGATCATCGATGCCGCCAAGGACGAGGCGCTGGCCGAAGGCAACCGCCTGAAAGCCGCCGCCCAGGCCGAGATCGAGCAGTCGGCCGCCAAGGCCCGCGAAGACCTGCGCAAGCAGGTGTCCGCCCTGGCCGTGGCCGGCGCCGAGAAGCTGATCCGCCGCGAGATCGACGGCAACGCCCACAAGGCCTTGCTGGACGAGCTGGCCGCCGAGATCTAAGGCCAGACGACCATGAGCCAAGCCATCACTCTCGCGCGTCCCTACGCCCGTGCCCTGTTCCTGATCGCCAAAGAGGCCGGCCAGTTCCCGGCGTTCTCCGAAGCGCTCGGCTTTTCGGCCCGTGCCGCCGCCGAACCGGCCGTGCAGGCCCTGTTCGGCGACCCGCGCGTCGCCGCCGGCGCGCTGCAGGAGCTGCTGACGCACCCGGACGCGCCGGCCGCGTTCCGCCCGTTCCTGGCCGTGCTGGCCGAGAACGGCCGTCTGGCCCTGCTGCCGGAAGTGTCCGCCCTGTTCGAGCAGCTGCGCGCCGAAAGCGAGCGTGTGGTCAAGGCCACCATCACCTCCGCCACCGCGCTGTCGGATGCCGAGTTGGCGTCCCTGGTGCAGGCGCTGAAGACGCGCTTCGGCCGTGAGGTGTCGGTGCAGACCGCGGTCGACGCCGAGCTGATCGGCGGCGCCGTGATCGACGCCGGCGACGTGGTCATCGACGGTTCGGTGCGCAGCAAGCTGGCCCGCCTGAACGCAAGCCTCGCCCATTAAATTTCATTCAACCGCTGGTCCATCCAGATACTAGGAATTCCCATGAAGACGCTCAATCCGTCCGAAATCAGTGAACTGATCAAGAGCCGCATCGAAAAGGTCAGCCTCGCTTCCGAAGCCCGCAACGAAGGCACCGTGACCTCCGTGTCCGACGGCATCGTGCGCATCCACGGCCTGGCCGACGTGATGCAGGGTGAAATGATCGAGCTGCCGAACAGCACCTACGCGCTCGCGCTGAACCTGGAGCGCGACTCGGTCGGCGCCGTGGTCCTGGGCGATTACGAGCA
>CAZRXZ010000162.1:0-3651 GCA_964604095.1 uncultured Arenimonas sp.
CCGATCCTGCTGCTGGACGAAGCCACCAGCGCGCTCGACTCCGAGGTCGAGGCCGTCATCCAGCGCGACCTGTACCGGCTGATGGAAGGCAAGACGGTGATCGCCATCGCGCACCGGCTGTCCACCATCGCGGCCATGGACCGCCTGGTGGTGATGGACAACGGGCGGATCGTCGAACAGGGTTCGCACGCCGAACTGCTGGCGCGCGGCGGCCTGTACGCGCGCCTGTGGGCGCACCAGAGCGGCGGCTTCCTGGTGGACGAGGACGCGCCGGAACCGGCTTAATACTGGACCAAGCGCCCCAAGGCGGTGTGGCTGGGCGATGACGCCAGATCCAACGGCGTCACCAATTTCGGATTCGGATTCGGCACCGGGCTACCGGCCGCGGCCGGCACCGAAGCGGCCAGCAGGCCGCCGCCCAGCCTGCGCCGGGCTTCCGCCATTCGGCCGGCAATATCCTCGTCGGCGATGTCGGCACCGAGCGCTTCCGGCATCGCCGTGGCACGCAGCACCGCCGCCTTCGGGCGCGCCTGCAGCAACTGCCACATCTCCTTGGCGAACGCGACCCAGTCGATCTGCGGGAACGGCAGGTCGCTTGGCGGCGCCACCACGATGCCCGGGATGACCGAACCGGGCGGATCCACCTTGGCCAGCAGGAAGCTGTTGTACACGAACTCGCTGCAGATCATCGCGCGATCGTCGTTCTCCAGCAGGTGGTCGAGCGCTTCGCGCACCAACAGGCGCGCCAGCGGATGTTTCGGGATCTTCTGCCGCACCGCGGAAATGACGCCGATCTCCAGCAGGCGGTCGAATTCGTACGGCGTGCCCAGGAAGGTCTCGCCGGCGGCGACCACGGCCGCGCGCTCGGCGTCGCCCAGCGGCTCGCCGGACTTGTCCAGGCTGCGGAAGGCATCCAAGTAGACCACCTCGGCGCGGTCGGCCAGGCGCTTGGCCAAGGGGTAACGACGCACGCCCGAAGCCGAGGCCTCCAGCATGTCGCCGTTGTCGGCCATCAGCGCCGCATGGCTGTATATCGAATCGCCGCACCAGGCGATCATCGCCGACACCGGGCCGGTGCTCAGCATCAGGATCAAATCGCCGCTGCGGGGTGGTGTCTCGTTCATGGTGTCGTCTCTTAGGCCGGCAAGGCGTTGACGCGGTTCCGGCCGTCGCGTTTGGCGGCGTACAGCGCCTGGTCCGCGCGCTTGAGCACGCTGTCGATGTCGGACTGCCCGTCATGCAGGACCGAAATGCCGATGCTGACGGTGACCGGCACCACGATGCCGCCGCACAGCACCGGTTGCGCGGCGATGCGCTCGCGGATGCGCTCGGCGAGATGGCGCGCCTGGTCTTCGCCGCAGTCCGGCAAGCCGATCACGAATTCCTCGCCGCCGTAGCGGCCGAGCACGTCGCCGAAGCGCAGTACCGAACGGATGCGCTGGCTCACGTCCTTGAGCACGTGGTCGCCAACGTCATGGCCGTAGCTGTCGTTGATGCGCTTGAAGTGGTCGAGGTCGGCGAACAGCACGGCCATGCTGCGCCCGCTCATCTCGGTCTGCACCGCGGCGATGCGCAGGCGTTCGTCCAGCGCGCGCCGGTTGTAGACCTGGGTCAGCGCGTCCATGCGCGCCAGGTGCTGGTTGGCGTCGCGCTCGCGCTTGTACAGCAGGATGCGTTCGCCCAGCCCCATGTACAGCAGGATGCCGGCCAGCACGTAACTGGCCGGGAAGGCCAGGTCGACGAACTCGTTGAACGGCAGACGCAGGGTGATTTCCATGATGCGCCAGAACGCGAACAGCAGCAACGGCGTCCACGACAGCAGATACAGCTGCCCGGCGCGGTGGCCGGCCCGGATCAGCAGGATGCTGGCCAGCACGCCGTTGACGGTGCCGATCACGATGGCCAGATTACCCAGGTTTGCGCCCAAGGGGCTGTCTTTCAAGCCCGGAATGAAGCTGCCGAGCAGCAATGCGGCGAACGCGCCCATGACCGCCAAGTGCACACGTGCCAGACGCGGCGTACGCCGGCGCATATCCAGAAAAATATAGGCGAAGCAGGTCATCACGGCGGCGGCGGCCAGGCCGAGGATGCGCTGCAACGGGTAGTCCATGTCCCAACGCGCCAGGGCCGGGTAATAGAAGATATCGCCGTTGTTGCTGAGCACGAACAGCAGGCTCAGGAAGGTGCCTAGGGCGAGAATCAGGAATGTGGTTTCGCGCATCAGCAGGCTGAGCACGAAGCCGGCCAGCACCAGTGCCAGGATCGTGCCTTCCACCATGCTATGCCAGCGGGTCTGTTCCGCATCACGTACGCGCAGCACGTCCTCGGCCGCCAAACCGATGCGCAGGGGCGAGAGCTCCCCGCTGCGCACCCGCCAATACACCGAATCGCCGGCGCGCATCTCCGGCGGCAAGGCCACCACCATCAGCCGCGGCGAGAACCCGCGGTTGCCGAGCCGGTCGAGCTGGGAGAAACGCAGCGGCGCCGCACTGCCCGGCAGCCAGACCTCCGAATGCGCCAGGTTCACGGCGGTCAGGTGCAGCATCGGCGAGGGAATATGCTGGATATCGCGGCGGATCTCCACCCGCCACCAGCCGGTGGTTTCCGGCATCCGGCTGAACGCCTGCTTGTCGGTGAACACCTCGCGCTCGCGGTATTTGCCGGCCAGCACCGATTGCCACGGCAGATCGGCCGACCCCACGCGGTAGATGCGCAACGGCGGCTCGGATTGCGCCCACGACAACACCGGCATGCAACATGCCAAGGCCAGCAATAGTCCGACCAACCCCCTGATTTTCCCCATCTGCGCATCGTAACCGATTGTCCGGCTTTGCAAAAGTCCGGAATGCCGCGCTTCCGCCGCCCGGCGGCATCTGCTAGGATGGGGCTCCCGCCCACGGAGCACCGCCATGAAAGACCAAGACAAGAAGAAAGCCATCAAACTCCTCAATGAAATCATGGAGTTCGAGCTGTCCGGCGTGGTGCGCTACACCCATTATTCGCTGATGGTGTTCGGCTACAACCGCATCCCCATCGTGTCCTGGCTCAAAAGCAACGCCGACGAAAGCCTGGCCCACGCGCACAAGGCCGGCGAGCTGGTCACCATGCTCGGCGGCCACCCTTCGCTGAAGATCGGGGCCCTGCTGGAAACCGAGAAGCACGACATCGGCGACATCCTGCGCGAAAGCCTGGAGCACGAAAAGCAGGCCGGCCAGTGCTATTACAAGCTGCTGAAGCTGGTCGAAGGCAAATCCGTGGTGCTGGAGGAATACTGCCGCGAGATGATCTACCAGGAAGAACTGCACCTGGACGAGGTCAACAAGATGTTGCGCAAACCGGGCGAACTCACCCCGTTCAAGAACTGAGTGCGGCCTGCGCGCCGGCCGCCGCCGGCTCGCCCCAGTCGTCCATCAGCGCGATATACAGCAGCTTCTCGAATTCGGGAATGAAGCGCCGGATCACCGCGTCCGGGTCCGGCATCAGCTTGGCATCGGCGATCAGGCCGAAGTGCACCTTGCCGTTGTAGCTCAGGATGCTGACGCCCAAGCCGATGGAGCCGGTCTGCGGCACCCAGAACATCTGCTCGCTGATCTTGCCGCCGGCCAGATACAGCGGCATCTGCGGCCCCGGCACGTTGGTGGCGACGGTGGT
>CAZRXZ010000163.1:0-3650 GCA_964604095.1 uncultured Arenimonas sp.
TACGACAAGTTCCGCGGCCGCGTGATGTTCCCGATCCACGACCGCCGCGGCCGCATCATCGCCTTCGGCGGCCGCGTGCTGGAGAAGGACGACGGCCCGAAATACCTGAACTCGCCGGAAACCCCGCTGTTCCACAAGGGCCGCGAGCTGTACGGCCTGTGGCAGGTGAAGCAGGCGCACAGCCGCATCCCGCGCCTGATCGTGGTCGAAGGCTACATGGACGTGGTCAGCCTGTTCCAGCACGGCATCCGCGAAGCGGTGGCCACGCTCGGCACCGCCACCACGCCCGACCACGCCGAACTGCTGTTCCGCAACAGCGCCGACGTCTATTTCTGCTTCGACGGCGACAAGGCCGGCCGCGCCGCGGCCTGGAAGGCGGTCGAGTCGATCGTGCCGCGCATGCGCGACGGCCGCCAGGCCTTCTTCCTGTTCCTGCCCGAGGGCGAGGATCCGGACACCGTCGTGAAAAGCGAGGGCGCCGCCGGTTTCGAGGCCCGCCTGCAGGAGGCGATGACGCTGTCCGACTACTTCTTCGAGGAGTTGGGCAAAGACGTGCGCATCGGCACGCTGGAAGGCAAGGCGCGCCTGGCCGAAAAGGTGAAGCCGTATCTGGAGAAGATGCCGGACGGCGCCTTCCGCGACCTGATGCGCGAACGCCTGACCGCGATGACCGGCGTGAGCCAGACGCCCGTTCCCGCCGAACGCCCGGCCGCGCCGCGGAGCGCGCCGCTGGCGCCCAAGCGCAGTCTGGTGCGCGCCATCGTCACGTTGCTGCTGCTGCAGCCGAAGCTGGCGCTGTCGGTGCCGCCGCCCTACCCGTTCGCCACATTGGAGCTGCCGGGCATCGGATTGCTGGTACGCCTGCTGGATGTCATCCACGCCCGGCCGGACATCCTGGCCGCCGGCCTGCTGCAAGCGTTCGAGGACGATCCGGACCACGGCGCGCTGCAGAAGCTGGCCATGGCCGAGCTGCCGGGCGACGCCGACATCTGGGCGCGCGAGTTCGAGGACGCCATCGGCCAGCTGCACCGGCAGGCACGCCAGCAACGCCTGGCCGAACTGCGTCAGCGCATGGCGCAGACCGGACTGAGCATGCAGGAAACCGAAGAGCTACGGGAATTGCTGAAGCCGGCCTGAGGCGCTTTGCGCTATGCTTGGGTTCCCGACCACCCGAGGAGCCCCGCATGCGGACCCCACTGTTCGCCTTCGCCCTGTTCACCGCCGGCCTGAGCCAGGCCGCGACGCCGGAACGCATCGAGTCCGGCAACCGCGTCAGCGAGAACCTGCCGGAGATTCCGGCCGAGCTGATCGACAGCCTGAACCGCTACCAGAACACCCGCGGCGCGGGCTTCGCCGGCTGGACCGCCGACGGCTGCCTGCTGGTCAGCACCCGCTTCGCCGACACCGCGCAGGCGCACCGCGTCTGCCAGCCGCTGGGCATGCGCGAGCAGCTGACCTTCCACAAGGAGCCGGTGGCCGGCATCACCCCGACGCCGGCCAAGGCCGCGCGCCCGGGCTTCGTGTACGCCAAGGACAAGGGCGGCGACGAGTTCAGCCAGCTGTACTGGTTCGACCTGGCCAGCCGCGAGAACGTGCTGCTGACCGACGGCAAGCGCAGCCAGAACGGCGGCACCGTGCTCAGCGACGACGGCGCGCTGATGGCCTACGGCAGCACCGCGCGCAACGGCAAGGACCGCGACATCTGGCTGCGCGACCTGCGCAGCGGCGAGAGCCGCCTGCTGCTGGCCGCCGGCGGCAGCTGGAGCGCGCTCGATTTCGCGCCGGACGGCAAGACCCTGCTGGTCAGCGAATACCGCTCGATCAACGATTCGCGGCCGGGCGAGGTCGACGTCGCCACCGGCAAGCTGACCCTGTTCCCGGTCGAGGGCGGCACCGCCGCGTTCGGCGGCTTCGAATACGCGCGCAACGGCAAGGGCGTGTATTTCGTATCCGACGAAAAATCGGAATTCCTGCAGCTGCGCCAGCACGACCCGGCCACCGGCAAGACCCGCGTGCTGAGCAAGGACATCCCCTGGGACGTCAGCGCCTTCGCGCAGAGCCCGGACGGCGGCAAGCTGGCGTTCCTGAGCAACGAGGACGGCATCTCGCGCCTGCGCGTGCTCGACACCGCGACCGGCAAGCCGCTGCCCTTGCCGGAACTGCCGGTCGGCGTCAGCGGCGGCCTGCAGTTCTCGCCGGACGGCGCGCGCATCGCGCTCAGCATCAACACCGCGACCTCGCCCAGCGACGTGTACGTGATCGACCTCGCCGGCGCCGGCCTGACGCGCTGGACCCGCAGCGAGGTCGGCGGCCTGGATTCCTCGCAATTCGTGACCCCGACCCTGGTGCGCTTCAAGAGCTTCGACGGCCGCAGCATCCCGGCCTTCTACTACCGCCCGCCGGGCGTGGCGCCGGACCGCAAGGTGCCGGTGCTGATCAACATCCACGGCGGCCCGGAAGGCCAGGCGCAGCCGAGCTTCAGCCCGACCATCCAGTACCAGCTGCGCGAACTGGGCGTGGCCGTGCTGGTGCCGAACGTGCGCGGCTCCAGCGGCTACGGCAAGACCTACCTGCAGCTGGACAACGGCTTCAAGCGCAAGGATTCGGTCAAGGACATCGGCGCGCTGCTGGATTGGATCGCGGCCCAGCCCGGCCTGGACAAGGACCGCGTCGGCGTGGTCGGCGGCAGCTACGGCGGCTACATGGTGCTGGCCAGCATGGTCGACTACAACGACCGCATCCGCGCCGGCGTCGACGTGGTCGGCATCTCGCACTTCAGCACCTTCCTGACCAACACCGAGAGCTACCGCCGCGACCTGCGCCGGGCCGAATACGGCGACGAGCGCGAGCCGCGCATGCGCGCCTTCCACGAACGCATCGCGCCGCTGAACAACGCGCGCGCGATCACCAAGCCGCTGTTCGTGGCGCAGGGCTTCAACGACCCGCGCGTGCCCTACACCGAGGCCGAGCAGATGGTGAAGGCGGTGCGCGGCAACGGCGGCGACGTCTGGTTCCTGATGTTCAAGGACGAGGGCCACGGCTTCCGCAAGAAGCCCAACAGCGACTACTACGGCGCGGCCGAGATGCTGTTCTGGCGCAAGTACCTGCTCGAGCCCTGAGCCGGACGGACGACGCCATGAAAAAACCCCGCGGATGCGGGGTTTTTTCCGTGCCGCCGCCGATCAGGCGACGGTGAAGGTCGGCGGCATCAGCCAGTGGTCGAGCAGCAGGAAGGCGAACAGCGCCATCAGGTACCAGATCGAGTACTTGAACACTTCCATCGCGAACAGTTCGTCGGGCGGATCCATCAGACGGATGGCGTAGTACAGGAACACGCCGCCGAGCACCACCGCGCCGCCCAGGTAGAACAGGCCGGTCATGCCGGTGATCCACGGCAGCAGCGAGACCAGCAGCAGCAGGATGGTGTAGAACAGGATCTGCCAGCGCGTGTAGTTCACGCCGTAGATCACCGGCAGCATCGGAATCAGCGCGCGCGCGTAGTCGTCGCGGCGGAAGATGGCCAGCGCCCAGAAATGCGGCGGCGTCCAGATGAAGATGATCAGGAACAGCAGCAGCGCGTGCGGATCGACCGTGTTGCTGATCGCGGCCCAGCCCAGCACCGGCGGCGCGGCGCCGGCGGCGCCGCCGAT
>CAZRXZ010000164.1:0-3645 GCA_964604095.1 uncultured Arenimonas sp.
GGCGCGCGATGAGCGTACAGGATGCGCGCAAGCTCGCGGACTACCTGACCCCGCGGCCGGCGCCGCGCGGCATCGACGTGCAATGCGGCCTGCGGCATTTCGCCATCATCACCTATGCCGTACCGGCCGAGCGCTTCCACGGCCTGTTCCCGGCACGCTTCCGGCTCGACACCGTCGATATCGACGGATGCGCGATGGGCCTGCTGTCGGTGGTGCCGTTCGTCGATGTCGATTTCACCTCCGCGGTGTTCCCGTTCCCCAAATTCACCATGGGGCAGACCAACTACCGCATCTACATCATCGATACCGAATCCGGCGAGCGCTGCGTCTGGTTCCTCGGAACCACGCTGGATTCCTGGACGCTGCTGGTGCCCAGGCATGCCTGGAAACTGCCCTGGCATGCCGGCACGGTGCGCTTCGACTGCGTTTTCGACCAGGCCACCGGAACCTACGCGCGCTACCGGATGCATACGCGCTCGGACTGGGCCGACGCGGCGGTCGAGCTGGCCCAATCCGGAGACGAGCACTTCGATTTCCCCGGCTTTCCGGATAGCGAATCCGCCCGCGTCTACCTCACCCACCCCTTGGCCGGCTTTTACCACCGGCGGGACGGCAAATTGGGCACCTATCGCGTCTGGCACGCGGAGCTGGCGGTCAAGCCGGCCAGGCTGCTATCGGCCCGCTTCGACCTGCTGTCGCGGCTCGGCCTGGTGCGCGAGGCCGAACAGCAATCGCCATACAGCGTGCTGATCGAGCCGCTCAACGAATTCACCATCTACCTGCCGCCCGCGGTGATCGGGTAGGCGCCGCATGGATGTCGCCGCCGTCAAGGCGCTGTGCAGCCGCTACCCCGGCGCCACGGCCAAGACCTACGGGCCGCCCAGCAATGTGCTGGTCTATTACGTCGGTGGCCGCAAGTTCGCCTACTTCAAGACCAGCGAGCCGGAGCAATGGCGCTTCAGCTTCCGCACCAGCCCGGAGCGCTTCCTGGAACTGACCGACGTGCCGGGCATCAAGCCGGCCCGCTACTTGGCGAAATTCCGCTGGGTCACGGTGGTCGACGTCGGCACGGTGCCGGCCGACTACCTGCAGGAACTGATCGACTGGTCCTATGACAAGGCCCTGTCCGGCCTGTCGCGGCGCCGGCAGGCCGCCCTCGGCGGCGGAGCGGTCTGACGCGCCGGATTCTGGATTACACTGGCCTCATCCGCGGCAGCGCCGCATATCGACCAACGCTTCGGTGAAATGATGAATAAGACGCCACATCGGAACCTGCCGCACCTTGTCCTGCTCGCCGGTCTGGCGCTCAGCGGTACCGCCATGGCCACCGCCCAGATTCCGGACCGCATCCGCATCGGCACCGCGCAGGAGGCGCTGTTCGCCCACCCGCTCGGCCCGCAGCTGAAGAAACCGGAAGTCTGGGAGCGCTTGGCGCCGTTGCTCAGCGCGTCCTGCTCGGCGTCCTGGCGCGGCTATATGGCCGACTGGGAGCTGCGCGAGGACAAGCTGTACCTGGTGGCGCTGCACGTGGACCCCTGCAACCGCGAGCCCCGCGCCGTGCCGCTGGACACCCTGCTGCCCGGCAGCACGGGGCCGGTCCACGCCAGTTGGTTCAGCGGCCGCCTGGTCATCCCGCGCGGCAAGGAAATCGAATACGTGCACATGGGGTACGAGTCGCGCTTCGAGCGCTACCTGTTGATCGAGGTGCGCGACGGCGCGGTCGTGACCCAAACCGAAACCGACTCGCTGCCGGCCGACCGCTGATGCGTCGCCGCCGACGGGGAGGATGCCCGGCCAAATCCGGACTGATGGCATGCGCACTGTATGCCGCGGCCTTCGCCGCACCCTTGCGTGCCGAAAGCTGGCATTGCCGGAACACGCTCGAAGTACAGTGCCATGCCGGCGACTGCACGGCGGCGGACGATGGCATCACGCCGCTGGACGTGCGCTTCGGCACGGACGGCGGTTTCTCGGTCTGCGCCTATACCGGCTGCTGGGACGGGGCCGGCACCGCGGTCTGGAACCCGCCGCACCTGCTCATCAGCCAGGCACAGGTACCTTGGTCCGATCCGTCGCGGCGCGACGGAAACCGCGCCGATGTGGTCATCGCCTTCGACTCGACCGACCGCATCGCCCTGGTCAAGGCCGGCGGCTTCGCGCTACCGATGCCCTGTTCGCCGTCGTCGTAAGGCCCTGAGCCGCGCCATGCCCTTCACGCCCATCCATCTCGGCCCGGGCCTGGCGTTCAAGGCCTTGGGCGGGCACCGCGTCAGCTTTATGGTGTTCGGCGGCGCGCAGGTGTTGATGGACATCGAACCCCTGCTCGGCATCCTGCAGGACACGCCGGTGTTGCACGGCCCAAGCCATACCGTGGCCGGCGCGCTGGTCATCGGCAGCCTGGCCTGGCTTAGCGGAAAACCGGTCAGCGCGCGGGTGCTGGACATACTGAAGATCCCGCATGCGCCGATCACCTGGCGCGCGGCGTTCGCCGGCGCCTACCTGGGCACCTTCTCGCATATCCTGCTGGACGCCGTGATGCATGCCGACATGCGGCCGTGGTGGCCGCTCGGTGCCGGCAACCCCTTGCTGCACGCCATCGGCATCGACGCCCTGCATCTGGCCTGCGCCGGAGCCGGCGTTCTCGGTCTGGGTCTGCTGGCGGCCAAGGCCGCGCGCGACCGCCACCGGCAACGCACACGCACGCCGATTTCCGGTTAAATTGGGCCTACCCGCGGCGGCTGCCGCCCAAGCCAACGCCCTGCCGACCATGTACGACGAAGACAAGCACAAACGCGCGGTCCGTGCGGAAGCGGCGAAACGCGGGCTCGCCGCCTGCATGAACGACACCAAATGGCGGGAACTGCTGGCCGAAATCGCCAAACTGCCGTTTCCCCCGCCGTACCAGCGCAAGGACCTACTGCAGGCCGAGCCGGAGCCGGCCGCCTTCGAGGCGGACGTGGCCTACCACGGCGATTGGGACGAAGGACTGCTGCCCCTGTTCTCGGTCGAATGGATCCGGATCCGCCCGCGCTACCTCCGGCACGTCGCCCGGCGGCTGCCCGAAACCCCGGTCGATTGCGAGGCCGAACTGGTACGCGCCCTGCAGGCGCTGGGCCAGGCATACGAACAGGCCGATGACGCGATCTGGATATACGGATACCGCTGACCACGACCCCGCCACCGACCCGCACGGATGCCCATGCACAAAGAACCGCTGTACCGAAAGGTCAACACCCGCGCCCGGGGCGTGCACCACCGGCAGGGCGGCGACTACCGCGACCGCCGCAACGCCAAGGGCGGGCGCGATCCGGAGCTGACCCGGCAATCGATGCACGGCACGCAGCAGCGCGGCCTGGACTACACGCCGCTGTTCCGCTTCCTGCTGTCCAGGGTCGGGCAACCTTGGGAGGCGGTCCACCGCGAAGCGGTGGCGCGCCTGGACCGGCCGGACCCGATCTTCCAGCTGGTGGCCCGCCACGAGGGCGAGCGCCGCGAATACGTGCGCACCGGCGAATCGTCCTATTTCAGCGGCCTGTACGTGGACGACGCCGGCCTCCTGCGCCGGGTCAATCCGGCGATCGGCCCGGACACCCTGTTCCCGAGCTGCAGATGCTGCACGCACACCTTCAACGGCCAGCCGTTCGG
>CAZRXZ010000165.1:0-3613 GCA_964604095.1 uncultured Arenimonas sp.
ATGACCGTCTCCGACGTGATGGTGCCGCGCGGCCAGATGGTCTCGCTGGCCGCCGGCAGCGGCTTCCTCGAATTGATGAAGGAAGTGGTCGAATCCGGCCACTCGCGCTTCCCGGTGCACGGCGAGGACAAGGACGAGATCCTCGGCATCCTGCTGGCCAAGGACCTCCTGCGCGGCGTCACCATCGACAACGGCCCGCAGGACATCCACGGCCTGATCCGGCCGGCGGTGCTGATTCCCGAATCCAAGAAGCTGAGCGTACTGCTGAAGGAGTTCCGCCAGTCGCGCAACCACATGGCGATCGTGGTCGACGAACACGGCGGCGTGTCCGGCCTGATCACCATCGAGGACGTGCTGGAGGTGATCGTCGGCGAGATCGACGACGAGCACGACGAGGCCAACCAGGCGGTGATGATCGCGGCCCAGGCCGACGGCCAGTTCGTGGTCGACGCGCTGACCCCCATCGCGGAATTCAACCAGCAGTTCGGCGCCGATTTCCCGGACGACGAATACGACACCATCGCCGGCTACATCGCGGCCGCCATCGGCCATCTGCCGGAAACCGGCGAGGAACTGACCCTCGGCCGCTTCCACTTCCGCGTCGGCCACGCCGACTCGCGCCGCATCCACCGCTTCCTGGTCAACATCCATGGCGGTTGAGCGCTTGCGCCGGCTGCTGGCGCTGTGCCTGCTGGCTTTGTGCGCGCTCGGCCCGGCCACGGCCGCCGAGCCGCGCATCGGCGTGATGACCATGCATCCCGGCGCCGTGTTCTGGGAGCGCTTCGGGCACAACGCCATCGTGGTCGATGACGGCAGGCAGCCGCTGTCCTACAACTTCGGCTTCTTCGACATGGCCGAGCCGGGCTTCACCGGCAATTTCATCCGCGGCCGCATGGATTACCTGATGCTGGCCCTGCCGCTGGAACAGGACCTGGCCTATTACCGGCAGACCGGCCGCGGCGTCGACATCCAATGGCTGGCGCTGAGCCCGGCGCAGAACCGCCGGCTGCGCGCGCGGCTGGAATTCCTGGCCCGGCCGGAAAACGCCCGCTACCGCTACGATTATTTCCGCAACAACTGCGCGACCCGCGTCCGCGACGTGCTGGACGAGGCCTTGGGCGGCGAACTGCATCGGCAGCTGACCGCCAGCTCGCTCGGCAACAGCTACCGCTCCGAATCGGTGCGGCTGGCCTGGCCGGCGAAGTGGATGGCGCTCGGCTTCGACCTGGGCATGAACGCCGAGGGCGACAAGGCGCTCAACCGCTGGGACGAAGCCTTCATTCCCATGCGCCTGCAGGACAGCCTGCGCGGCCTGCGGCTGGCCGACGGCCGCCCGCTGGTGCGCGAGGAGCAAACGGTGCTGCCGTCCAGACTGCCGCCGCCGCCGGCCGAACTGCCGCAATGGCCGTTGACCGCCGCCGCCGTCGGCTTGGCCCTAGCCGGCCTGCTGTATGCCGCGCGGCGCCGCAGCCAAGCCCTGTTCAACGCCGGCATGCTGGCGTTCTGGCTGGCTTCCGGCCTGATCGGCAGCGTGCTGCTGGCGGTCTGGCTGGGCACCGAACACCGCTACCTGCACGCCAACGCCAACCTGCTGCTGTTCCCGCCGCTCGCCTGGCTGGCGGCCGCCCTGCACCCGCTGCGCCGGCGTTCGCCGCGGCTGCGCGCCGCCTATCTGCTGACGGTGAAGGCGATCGCCGCGCTGGCGGTGGCGGCCGTGCTGCTGAAGTTCGTGCAGTCCGGCGGCCAAAGCAACCTCAACTGGATCCTGATGGCCCTGCCCGCGCATTGGCTGATCACCCGGCAAGTGCTGGCCGACAACCGCACGCGATGACTTGCGCCGGCCGGCGCACTGGCCGATGATGTCGGCATGGACCAGCCGATACGCCTCGAAAGCCGCCGCGAACAGATCCGCTTCATCGCCCGCTACGACCTGGAAGGCCGCGCGCACGAGCTGGACCTGGAACGCATCTCAGACGCCCTGGCGGCGGCCGACGGCAGCATCGTCTGGGTCGGCCTGTTCGAACCCGACGAGCCGCTGCTGTTCAAGATGCAGATCGAGTTCGACCTGCATCCGCTGGCGATCGAGGACGCGCACAAGGCGCACCAGCGCTCGAAGATCGAACGTTTCGGCGACACCCTGTTCATCGTGGTCAACACCGCGCAGATGGTGGACGGCGCGATCCAATACGGCGAGACCCACCTGTTCCTCGGCCGCCGCTTCATCCTCGGCGTGCGCCACGGCGGCTCGCTGTCGTACGCGGCGGCGCGCGAACGCTGCGAGCGCAACCCCGAATACCTGATGCACGGCACCTCGATGGCGCTGTACACCGTGCTCGACCTGATCGTCGACAACTTCCTGCCGATCGTCGACCACTACGAGGACATGCTGGACGGCCTGGAGGAGGACATCCTGTCCTCGCGCTATCGGCGCGACACCGTGATCCGGCTGTACCGCCTGCGGCTGGACCTGACCCGGCTGCGGCTGGCGGTGGCGCCGCTGGAGGACATCCTCAACACCCTGATGGAATTCCACGGCGACCTGGTCAAGGACGACGTGCGCGTCTACCTGCGCGACGTGCACGACCATGTGGTGCGCCTGAAGGAATCGATCGACACCATGCGCGACAACATCGGCTCGGCGATGACCACCAACCTGTCGCTGGTCACCGTCAGCCAAGGCGACACCATGAAGCGCCTGGCCGGCTGGGCCGGCCTGCTCGCGGTGCCGACATTGATCACCGGCTGGTACGGAATGAACTTCGCGCACATGCCGGAACTCGGCTGGGCGGGGGGATATCCGCTTATAATCGCGCTGACCGTAACGGTCTGCGTCGCGCTGTACAGGGGACTCAAAAAAGCGGGCTGGCTCTAGATTCCGGCCGTTTTTGATTCAGGTCAAACAAACCGTGCCGGGCTTAAGGCACTATAAACGCGGATTCCACTCTGGAGGCTTTATGGCTTCACTCGAAAAAACAGACACCTATAACGACAAGGTGGTCAAGCAGTTCACGGTCATGACCGTGATCTGGGGGATCGTCGGCATGCTGGTCGGCGTCATCATCGCATCCCAGCTGTACTGGCCGGCGCTCAATTTCGGCCTCGAATGGCTCAGCTTCGGGCGCCTGCGTCCGCTGCACACCAACGCGGTCATCTTCGCCTTCGGCGGCAGCGCACTTCTGGGCACCAGCCTGTTCTTGGTGCAGCGCACCTGCCAGGTCCGGCTGATCTCCGACAAGCTGGCCGCCTTCGTGTTCTGGGGCTACCAGGCGGTGATCGTGCTGGCAGCCGTCACCTTGCCGTTGGGCCTGACCCAGAGCAAGGAATACGCCGAGCTGATCTGGCCGATTGACGTGCTGCTGGCCGTGGTCTGGGTCGCCTATGCGGTGCTGTTCTTCGGCACCATCGTGAAGCGCAAGATCCCGCACATCTACGTTGCCAACTGGTTCTACGGCGCCTTCATAATCGCAGTGGCGCTGCTGCACATCGTCAACTCGCTGGCTATTCCGACCAGCCTGACCCACAGCTACCCGATCTATTCGGGCGCGGTCGACGCCATGGTGCAGTGGTGGTACGGCCACAACGCGGTCGGCTTCTTCCTGACCGCCGGCTTCCT
>CAZRXZ010000166.1:0-3603 GCA_964604095.1 uncultured Arenimonas sp.
GACACGGCGATGAGCATGAAGAACTGCTTCGGCGTCTCGATTACGGTGCGCTGCTCCGGATGCCGGAGCACGTAGCGGTCGTATACGGTCCGCAGCCCGAAGTAATCGAAGCGGTGGCTGTGTTCGGGGTCGATGGCGTCGTTCAGCTTGCGCGCGTTGCCGTTGACCAGCGCGTGCACGCGCGCGTTGATCAGTCCCTGCGCGAAGCCCGCGTCGATGGACTGCGAGAAGCTGTAGATGCCGTGCCCGTTGACCTCCTTCTCGATGTGCGCGTGCAGCAGGCGGGCCGCCAGCTTGGCGTACTGCGGCTCTTCGGCGGTGAACGCCGCCGCGGTGCGGATCGACAGCTCGTCCAGCTCGCGCGTGCTGGCGCCGCTGTAGATGCCGGCGATGGTCTTCAGCGCCACCTGCATGGGATCGACATGGGCGAGGCCGACGGCGCAGCGCTGCACGGCGCGGACGACCTTGTTGACGTCGACCGGCTCGCTGCGCCCGTCGCGCTTGGTGACCGTCATCAGTTCCGGATGGTAGGCCGGCGTCAGCGTGAATCCGGGGCCGGGGTCTTGCTCGGGTGTTGCCTTCAGTACGTTCATTTCGCTCTCCTGATGCATCGGTTAGGAGAGAAAGCGGAGCAAACACGGCCAGAGCCATGCTTGGCCCTCGCCCCCTCGGACGAGCCAATGC
This sequence comes from uncultured Arenimonas sp., assembly GCA_964604095.1. GTDB lineage: Bacteria > Pseudomonadota > Gammaproteobacteria > Xanthomonadales > Xanthomonadaceae > Arenimonas. Next base: position 685 of record CAZRXZ010000166.1, read on the forward strand.
CTGCAGGATGAGGAAACACCCGAGATGGATGTGCCGCTGCTCCCCCACGAAGCATATTGGCCTACGAAAGCACGGCTTTCGATCGAGGCAGGTCTTCGGACTCTTGAGCGTGGGCTTGCGCCTTTCCTACTGCGCATCGCTTCCCGGCCTGGGCCAGTGCTTGATGATGCGGGTCGTTCTCAATTACCGCTGCGGGGCAGTTCTGGATTCGCACCAGATTCCCTATTAAGTTCTCGTTGAAGAGAACACCTTCGATGAGCGCACGATAAAGCGTTTCCGGCCTTGGCGTCAACCCGGTTCGAGGCAAGCCTCGTCCGATCAAGGGCATATGCCGCCGGCCGCGCCGTTCCGGCGGCGATTCGCCGAAACCTCCCGCCGCCTTATCGCCCTTGCGCCGGAAACGAAAAACCCCGCATCCGCGGGGTTTTTCCTGCATCACCGGAGGCTTTAGATGTCGACGGCCACCGCGGTGTTGCTTGGGTCGGTTTTGAACTGGACGTAGCGGCTCTGTTCCTCGTTCACCAGCGGCTTGACGTCACTGCCGATGGCCCATGCCGGCGGGCTGGTGTCCTGCGTCGCATAAGCACTCCACGCAGGCCGACCGTCCATCGTGAATCTGACTGAAACCAACCCGACGCACCCGGCACGGCAACCCGCCGCCGCCAGCCCATCGGCAGTCCACGTCCATTTGCTGACGCCCTCCACCGCATTTTTTCCGAAGGTGTCCATCGCGAAGTCGCGGACGCGCCGGTCATTGCGCGGTCCGGCATTCACCAATGCCAAATCGTACACGGCGGCCCGTCTGACGCGACCGTCCGCGCCGATTTCAGCCGCCACGCGTACTTCGGCGCTCAGCCCGTTCCGCAATCCGGCCTCCGGATACCGGACCGGCGGCTGACTCGACAGTGATGGTGTGCTTGCGGGCAACCGCCGTTCGATATCGCTCTTTCCGATATCGATATCGCGAAATTCGATGCTCTGGATCTTCCCGTCATCGCCGAAGGTCGCCAGCACCGTCAGATTGAGGGGCGCCACCGCATCGGTCGGTACGCCGTTTACCCGCACCGGATGGAACTCCCAGCGTTTGATCTGGGAAGCGAAGAATGCTTCCAATGGTTGGCTTTTGGTTTTTTCCAGTTCAACAGACTTCACATGGCCGTCGGCGGCCACGGCGATTTCACCCTGAAGATAGCCGATGACCTGCCTGGGCGCGCGGGCATCGGCGGCCAGCGGCCAGAGCAGGATGAGCAACAACAACACACGGGCATGCATGGACATCCGGAATCCCTCCCTGGGTGATGTATGGCAAGCGGTTTACTGCAGCTCCAATCCGCCCTGGCTCACGTATACGGTCTTGGCGCGCACGGCCTCGGTCAGCCAGTCGGCGGTATCGGCCTGCACTTTCTCCTGGCGGCGCCAGGGCAAGGTGTTGTTGGCCTGCACGAACTCGACGCGGGTCTGGAAATACTCGCGGCCCTGCAACAGGGCCAAGGCGTTCTTGTTGGCCCAGGCCAAGGCCGCCGGCGCGAAATGCTGCTTGCCGACATTCACGGCGCGGTTCAGCAGCTTGCCGTTCTGCGGGCCGTACAGATACAGGCCGTCGAGCACCGCTTCGGCGCCGGAATCGGTCTTGCGCAGGGCGATGTAGGCCTCGGCATTGACCGGCATGGCGGCCAAGGCCGGATCGGACGGCAACACCGCCGGACAGATGACGTCGGTGCGCGGCGCGGCATCGGCCTGCCGGCAATAGGCTTGGTCGTCGGCACCGGCACCGCGGGCCGCCGGTTGCGCGCCCTGCGGGAAGAATTCGACGCGCTTGAGCGTGAAGCTGCGTTCCTCCAGGCTGGCGCGCATCAGGGTGAGAGTGAACTCGACCTGCACCGGCCGGCCGCCGGGCAAGGGCCGGAAGCGCCAGGATTCCACCAGGTTGCCGAGGCTTTGGTCGATGGCCGGCGCGCCGGCGGGCTGCATGGTGTAGGTCAGCACCTGGCCGGCGGCGGAGACTTCCATGCTGCCGGTGACGCGGCGGCTGTATTCGGTCTGGGCCGAGGCGGTGGCGGCGATGGCGGACAGGAACAGGCCGAGGGCCGCTGTCCGTATGGACGTCTGCATCATGTTTTCCCCTGGATCTTCGTTCTCGTTATGGCATGCCCCGGCTTGCCGGGGCACGATTTCACTTTAGCAGAAATGTCGGCGGAGTTTATACTTGGGACGGCCGCCCGACGCGGCGGAGAATACTGAATGGCGCATTCCGGGCTGATCGACCTGCTGTGGTTCCTGTTGGCCTCGGTGCTGACCGTGCCGCTGTTCCGCCGCCTGGGCCTGAGCGCGGTGCTGGGCTACCTGTGCGTCGGCCTGGTGCTGGGGCCGTACGGCCTGCGGGTGATCTCCAGCCCGGAAAGCATGCTCACCATTTCCGAGTTCGGCGTGGTGATGATGCTGTTCGTGATCGGCCTGGAGCTGTCGCCGACCAAACTCTGGCAGATGCGGCACCGCATCTTCGTGGCCGGCAGCCTGCAGGTGGCGCTGAGCGCGCTGGGGCTGTTCGCGCTGCTGCGCCTGTTCGGACTGTCCTGGCAGAGCGCGCTGGTGCTGGCCGTCGGCCTGGCGCTGTCGTCCACGGCGGTGGTGCTGCAGCTGCTGACCGAACGCAAGGACCTGGCCGAACCGCATGGCAAGTCCGCATTCGGCATCCTGCTGTTCCAGGACATCGTGGCGATTCCGCTGCTGGCGGCCATTCCGCTGCTCGGGCACAGCCGCGCCAGCGACGGCGGCTTCACCGGCGCCATGGCGCTGGAGGCCATCGGCGTGCTGCTGCTGGTGGTGCTGCTGGGCCGTTTCGCCATGCGCCGGCTGTTCCGCGCCGTGGCCTGGACCCAGATGCGCGAGATCTTCACCGCCACCGCGCTGCTGCTGGTG
>CAZRXZ010000167.1:0-3577 GCA_964604095.1 uncultured Arenimonas sp.
GACGGCACGGTCAGCGGCAAGGTCGCGGTGGACAGCCCGTACGGCGCGCCGACCCGGCTGAGCGGCACGCTCAACCTCGGCGGCCGTTACGCCGCTTACGGCCAGGCGCTGCAGATCAAACGCGGCAACATCGCCTACAACAACAGCCCGGTGTACGAACCGCGCCTGGACGTGTTGACCGAGCGCGTGATCGAGGACGCCAACATCACCGTCGGCCTGCAGATCACCGGCTTGGCCTCGCGGCCGCGCACGCGCGTGGTGTCCAGTCCGGCCATGTCGGATTCCGATGCATTGTCCTGGCTGCTGTTCGGCCGGCCGATCACCCAGGTCAGCGCCGGCCAGGCCAACTCCATCAATGCCCGTTCGATGGCGTTGAACGCCGGCGGCTCGGTGCTGGTCGGCACGCTCGGCCGCCAGATCGGCCTGGACCAGGCCTCGATCAGCGATTCGCGCGCGCTCGGCGGCTCGACGTTGACCATCGGCAAGCAGCTGTCGCCGAAGTTCTTCGTCAGCTACGGCGTGTCGCTGCTCGGCATCGGCCAGGTCATCACCCTGAAGTACCTGCTGCAGAAGGGCCTCGACATCACCGTCGAATCCGAACAATCCGACCAGCGCGAGCAGACCTCGGCCGCGCTCAACTGGCGTAAATGAAATCCGACGCATGACCGATTACCCGAACTCCATCCGCCTGTCCGTGGCCCCGATGATGGACTGGACTGACAGCCACTGCCGCGTGTTCCATCGTATTTTGGCGCCGCACGCGCGCCTGTATACCGAGATGCTGCACGCGCGCGCGGTGATCCAGGGCGACCGCGCCCGCCTGCTCGGCTTCGACGCCAGCGAACACCCGGTGGCCCTGCAGTTGGGCGGCAGCGATCCGGCGCATCTGGCCGAAGCCTGCCGCATCGCCGAAGGCTTCGGTTACGACGAGATCAACCTCAACGTCGGCTGTCCGTCCGACCGCGTGCAGGCCGGCCGCTTCGGCGCCTGCCTGATGAAGGAGCCGGCGCTGGTGGCCGAGTGCGTGGCCGCCATGCGCGGCGCCACCGCCTTGCCGGTGACGGTGAAATGCCGGCTCGGCGTGGACGAACACGAGGACTACGGTTATTTCCGCGGCTTCATCGATGCCGTGGCCGCCGCCGGCTGCCAGGAGTTCATCGTGCACGCGCGCAAGGCGTGGTTGAACGGCCTGAGCCCGAAGGAAAACCGCGAGATTCCGCCGCTGCGCTACGATTGGGCCTATCGGCTGAAGGCCGAACGTCCTGAGCTGCGCATCGTGCTCAACGGCGGGCTGGTGGATACCGCGCAGTGCCACGACGCCCTGCGGCATGTCGACGGCGTGATGATCGGCCGCGCCGCCTACCACGAGCCGTACCGCCTGCATCAGATGCAATGCGCGCTGTTCGGCACGCCCGAAGTCGACCGCGAATCGCTGCTGCGGCGGATGGAGCCGTATGTGCGCGCGCAGCTGCAGCGCGGCGTGGCGCTCAAGCACATCAGCAAGTGCCTGCTCGGCCTGTACCACGGCCGGCCCGGCGGCCGCCTGTTCCGTCAGGTGCTGAGCCAGGAGGCGCCCGCGCCCGGCGCCGATTGGTCGGTGGTCGAAAAAGCGCTGGCCGCCACCCGCATCAATGCGGAGCGCGGATGATCACCCGCGACATCGATGCGTTCGTCGATTTCGCCGCGACCTTGCCGGCCGATGCGCCGGCCTGCGCCCGCGCGGCCTTCCTGGTGGCGCCCGACGGCTTCCGCTTGGCCGAGCAATCGGCTCGCGACAACCGCTACATGGCGATGGGCGAGACGACCGACGCCGCGCAGGCCCTGGCCGAACACCGGGCGCTGCAGGAGGCGGTCGGCCGGGTGTTGCCGGTCACCGTGTTTCCCGGCGATGCCGCCACGCCGGATGCCGTGTTCCCCAATAACGTGTTCGCCACCGCGCCCGGCCGCGTCATCATCGGCCATATGCGGCATCCGGTGCGCCAGTTGGAAGCGCAGCGCGTCGACATCCGCGCGCATTTCAAACAAACGCTTGCGCGGCATGAAATCGACCTGAGCCGGCAGCCGGGCATCTGCGAGCTGACCGGCTCCCTGGTCATCGACCGCGCCCGCGGCATCGGCTTCTGCGGGTTGAGCGAACGCTGCGACGAAACCGGCGCGCGTGCGATGCACGAGGCCTTCGGCCTGAACGCCACCCTGTTGTTCGAGCTGGCCGCGGGCGAGTACCACACCAATGTCGTGCTCAGCGTACTGGCCGCGCGCGCCGCGGCCATCGCGCCCTCGGGGTTCGCCGACGCCCGGGTGCCGCAGGCCATCGCCGCGCTGTACGGCGGCCGGGCGTTGTGGCTGGACGCGCGCCAGAAGGCCGATTACGCCGGCAATTGCATCGCCCTGGCCGACGATGCCCTGTTCCTCAGCCGGCGCGCCGCCGACAGCCTGGACGCGGGGCAGCGGGCGCAATTGGCCGAATGGGGTTTCGGCCTGCACGCGGTGCCGATGCCGATGCTGGAGAAGGCCGGCGGCTCGCTGCGCTGTTGCGTGGGCGAGGTGTACTGAGGACGATTCAGAGGGAATTCATCGGTTCCGTGCCACACTACTAACCAATATTTAACCAATGGCCGGTTTGCATTACCATTACGTCATGAAGATCCGCCTGGTCATTCTCCTGTCGTTCGGTGCCGGTCTGTATGCCGCCGGTACGGAGGCGACGCCGCCGCGTCCGGCCGCGTCGCGCCCGGCGCCGCAGGAGAGCCCGACGCCGGCACCGGCGGTATTGCGCAACAACCTGCCCAACGCCAAGACCTCCTTCGGCAGTTCCGCCAGCCGCCGGCCGGTCACGCTCGGCCAGGTCGAACGCCAGACCGGCGGCAAGGTCATCGGTGCCGTGCCGGTGACGGTCGAAGGCCGCCAGCTCAATCAGATCAAGGTGCGCATGCCGAACGGCCGCATCGTCATCGACCGCCGTTTATTTGACGACAACGGCCGTTCCGTGGACACTGTCAACATCAACACCGCGGACTCCGATCCGCGCGATTGACCCCCTTGTCCCGCCCCCGACCGACCGAGAGGTTTGAGCCATGCGCATCCTGTTAGTGGAAGACGAAGCCCCGCTCCGGGAAACCCTGGCCGCGCGCCTGAAGCGCGAAGGTTTCGCCGTGGATACCGCCAGCGACGGCGAAGAAGCCCTGTTCCACGGCCGGGAAGTGCCGTTCGATCTGGCCGTGGTCGATCTCGGCCTGCCCAAGCTGTCGGGCATGGACGTGGTGCGCGGCCTGCGCGACGCCGGCCAGAAATTCCCGATCCTGATCCTGACCGCGCGTTCCAGCTGGCAGGACAAGGTCGAAGGCCTGAAGTACGGCGCCGACGACTACCTGGTCAAGCCGTTCCATGTCGAAGAGCTGCTGGCGCGCATCAACGCGCTGCTGCGCCGCGCCGCCGGCTGGAGCAAGCCCTCGCTGGAATGCGGCCCGGTCAAGCTCGACCTGGCGGCGCAGAAGGTCACCATCAACGACGCGGCCGCCGAGTTGACCAGCTACGAGTACAAGGTGCTCGAATACCTGATGCTGCACGCCGGCGAGCT
>CAZRXZ010000168.1:0-3518 GCA_964604095.1 uncultured Arenimonas sp.
CAGCGCATCGAGATCAAGGGCGGTTCCGGCCTGAGCGAGGAGGAGATCCAACGCATGGTGCAGGACGCCGAGGCGCACCGCGAGGACGACCGCAAGTTCCATGAACTGGTCGGCGCCCGCAACCTGGCCGACGCCGCGGTGCACAGCACCCGCGCCGCGATCAAGGACCACGGCGACAAGGTGCCGGGCGAACAGCTGGCCGCCATCGAGACCGCGCTGTCCGAGCTGGAGACCGCGATGAAGGGCGACGACAAGGCCCAGATCGAGGCCAAGACCGAGGCCCTGAGCCAGGCCGCGCAGTCGCTGTACGCCGCCGCATCGGCCGCCGCGCAGCCGGAAGGCGAGGCCCAGGCCAAGCCGGCCGGCGACGACGTGGTCGACGCCGAGTTCACCGAAGTCAAGGACGACCAGAAGTAATCCCGCCGTACCCGACCCACGCCGGTTTCCGCCGGCGTGGGTTTTTCCGTGAACACGAACCGGATTTTCCCCGAGCATGAGCAAGCGCGACTATTACGACATCCTGGGTGTGGCCAAGAACGCCAGCGACGAGGAGCTGAAGAAGGCCTATCGCCGTCTGGCGATGAAGCACCACCCGGACCGCAACCCCGGCGACGACAAGGCCGAACACGCGTTCAAGGAGGCCAAGGAGGCCTATGAGGTGCTCAGCGACGCCGGCAAACGCCGGGCCTACGACGCGCACGGCCACGCCGCGTTCGAGCACGGCATGGGCGGTGGCGGCGGCGGCGCCGGCTACGCCGACATGGGCGACATCTTCGGCGATATCTTCGGCGACATCTTCGGCGGCGGCCGCGCCCAGCGCGGTCCGCGCCGCGGTTCCGACCTGCGCGTGGTGATGGAGCTCGACCTGGAAGAAGCGGTGGCCGGCGTCGAGAAGCGCATCGACATCCCGACCCTGGTGGCCTGCGAGCCCTGCCACGGCTCGGGCTCCGAGGACGGCAAGGTCGAGACCTGCAAGACCTGCCAAGGCCGCGGCCAGGTGCGCATGCAGCGCGGCATCTTCGCCGTGCAGCAGCCGTGCCCGAACTGCGGCGGCCGCGGCGAGACCATCGCCAAGCCCTGCAAGAGCTGCCATGGCCAAGGCCGCATGCAGAGCCAGAAGACGCTCAGCGTCAAGATTCCCGCCGGCGTCGACACCGACGACCGCATCCGTCTGCAGGGCGAGGGCGAAGCCGGCCCGGCCGGCGGCGTGGCCGGCGACCTGTACGTGGAAGTGCATGTGCGCGAGCACCCGATCTTCCAGCGCGACGGCAACGACCTGTATTGCGAAGTGCCGATCCGCTTCAGCCAGGCCGCGCTCGGCGCCGAACTCACCGTGCCGACCCTGCAGGGCGAGGCCTTGGTCAAGGTGCCGGCCGAAACCCAGACCGGCAAGGTGTTCCGCCTGCGCGGCAAGGGCGTGAAATCGGTGCGCAGCCACGCCATCGGCGATCTGCTGGTGCGGGTGGTGGTGGAAACGCCGGTCAACCTCACCGCCAAACAGCGCGAGATGCTGGCCGAGTTCGAAAGCACCTTCGCCGGCGAAGAGGGCGCCAAGCATTCACCGAAGTCGAGCACCTTTTTCGACGGCGTGAAGTCCTTCCTCGACCGGATGATGTCGTAAACGCATCCGCCGCGTTTTACCGATACTGTGCGCGCGGTCACGGTGTGCCGTGGCCGCCGCCGCGCATTAACCCTATCGTAATGAATTCATTCAGGTTTATTCAGGCTGGCGGCTTGTGTTCAGGGCCGGTATTGGCTACTGTGTCCAGAATGCGTTCTTTTTCCGCGAGGTCCTGCATGCGTCCAGCGTTCCTGTTGCCCGCCGCCCTGCTGTTGTCGCCCCTGTCCGTACACGCCGACGAGGCCGACCTGATCCAGCGTCTGGCGCCGAAGCTCAGTCCGGTGGTGGTCAAGGAAGCGTTGAACGCCATGCAATGCGCGCAGAACCACGGTGTCGGAAAGCTGGCCAGCCGGCTGGCGATCATCGACTATACCGTGCCCTCGCGCCTGCCGCGGCTGTGGGTGTTCGACCTGAAGGCGCGGAAACTGCTGTTCGAGGAACACGTGGCGCACGGCCAAGGCTCCGGCGAAGACGTGCCGAAGGCCTTCTCCGACCGCGAAGGCAGCCACCAGACCAGCCTCGGCCTGTTCTACACCGACACCACCTACCAAGGCGGCAACGGCTATTCGCTGAAGCTGCACGGCCTGAGCAAGGGCTACAACGAATCGGCCATGCGCCGGCTGATCGTGATGCACGGCGCGCCGTACGTGAACCCGGCGGCCATCCCGGCCAAGGGCCGTTTGGGCCGCTCCTGGGGCTGTCCGGCGGTGCGCACGGCGGTCGCCCGGCCGATGATCGACACCCTCAAGCAGGGCCAATTCATCTACGCGCACGGCCCGGGCACGCAAGTCCTGTCCGAATGCCGTACCGAGAACCTGTCCTTGGTCTCCCTGACGCCCGGCTCACGCGAACGCGCACGCTGAAAAAAACGCCCGTCAGGGCGTTTTTTGTTCTGTGTGTTCGGCGGGTCAGAGGTCGTCGGCGTCGAAGGTGTCGCAGCGGGCCATCTCGCCGGTGTCGAAACCGCGGCGGAACCAGCGCATGCGTTGTTCGGCGCTGCCATGGCTGAAGGCATCGGGCACCACCGTGCCGCGGCTCCGGCGTTGCAGGGTATCGTCGCCGATGGCCTGTGCGGTGCGGATGGCTTCTTCCAGGTCGCCGGGCTCCATCCATTGCTTTTCGCGCTGCGCGTAATGCGCCCACAGACCGGCATAGCAATCGGCCTGCAGCTCCTGACGCACCAGCAGGCCGCCGTCGCCGGCCACGTTGCCGCCTTCGGCGCGCGCCGCGTTGACCCTGTCGGACGTGCCGGTGACGGTCTGCACGTGGTGCCCCACCTCATGGGCGATGACGTAAGCCTGCGCGAAATCGCCGCCGCCGCCGAGTTTCGCGGCCATCTCGTCGAAGAACTGCGTATCCAGGTAGACCTTGCGGTCGCCCGGACAATAGAACGGTCCGGCCGCGCTCGTGGCGCCGCCGCAGGCCGACTGCACCGCGCCGCTGAACAGCACCAGGGTCGGCGGCGGATAGGGCTGGTTGCCGGCCGCGAAGAGGCGGCCCCAGACGTCTTCGGTGGAGGCCAGGATCACTTTCGAGAATTGCTGTTCTTCGCCGGGCGGCGCGCTCGGGTCGGCCGGCGTGCCGGCCGTCGGCGGCGCGTTCTGCTGCATCTGCGCCACCAGCCCCAGCATTTCCATCGGATTCTTGCCCAGGATCAGGCCCAGAACCACGATCAAGGCGATGCCGCCCAGGCCCATCTTCAGCCCGCCGCCACCGCGGCTGCCGCCGCCGATTTCGACGTTGCTGCTTTCACGTTGTCCACGCCATTTCATCGGATGTCCTCAGCCTGTCAAGGCAACGGGGAAAAATGGTAGATGCCGCCGTCGGCCATCAGCGCCAGATGCAGCTGGCCGTCCTTCAGCACGAAGGAGCGCACGTAGGGCATGTCCTTGCGGAT
>CAZRXZ010000169.1:0-3514 GCA_964604095.1 uncultured Arenimonas sp.
CCGCATCACCATCGACGACGTGGTCGACATCATCCGCGCCCAGGCCGAACACCAGGCGCTGAGCGCGGTCGGTCTGGACGAGGACGAGGACCTGTTCAGTCCGGTGCCGCGCGCCGCCAAGCGCCGGGCGCTCTGGCTCGGCATCAATCTGGCCACCGCCTTCCTGGCATCCTGGGTCATCGGCCGCTTCGAAGCCACGCTGCAGCAGATCGTGCCGCTGGCGATCCTGATGCCGATCGTGGCCAGCATGGGCGGCGTGGCCGCGACCCAGACCCTGACCCTGATGGTGCGCGGCATCGCGCTCGGCCAGGTCGGCGTCGGCAACCTGCGCGCGCTGTTCAACAAGGAAACCCTGGTCGGTCTGATCAACGGCGCGGCCTGGGCGGTGGTGGTCGGCGTCATCGCCGGCCTGTGGTTCGAGCCGCTGATCGGCGTGGTGATCGCGGCGGCGATGATGATCAACCTGGTGGTCGCCGCGCTCTCGGGCGTGGCCGTGCCGCTGCTGCTGAAGCGCATGGACATCGACCCGGCGCTGGCCGGCGGCGTGGTGGTGACCACGGTCACCGACGTGATGGGCTTCCTGGCCTTCCTCGGTCTGGGCAGCTGGATTCTGGTCGGGAATCCGGCCTGATGTCGAGCACCCCGATGTCGGCCGCTCCGCGGCCGGTGGCGCAACGGCCGGTGGTTCTGCTCGCGCTGGCGGCCATCGCCGTATTGGCTCTGGCCGCCGGCGATGCCGGCTCGCCGCGCATCGCCCTGCTCACCGTGGTCGGCGCCCTGCTCGGCATCGCGCTCTACCACGCCGCGTTCGGTTTCACCTCGGCGTTCCGGGTGCTGCTGGCCGACGGCCGCAGCGCTGGTTTCCGCGCCCAGTTGGTGATGCTCGGTACCGCCTGCCTGCTGTTCTTCCCGGCGTTGGCCAGCGGCCATTTGTTCGGGCAACCGGTGGACGGTTTCGTCTCGCCGGCCGGTCTGTCGGTGGTAATCGGCGCGTTCCTGTTCGGCATCGGCATGCAGCTCGGCGGCGGCTGCGCCTCGGGCACCCTGTTCAGCGCCGGCGGCGGCAGCACGCGCATGCTGGTCACCCTGGCGTTCTTCATCGGCGGCTCGGTGCTCGGTGTGCTGCATCAGGCCTGGTGGAAGGCCTTGCCCGGCCTGGGCCCGGTATCGTTGATCGAACGCTTCGGCTGGCTGCCGGCGCTGTTGCTGAATCTGGCGGTGTTCGCGCTGGCCTATCTCGTTGCAGCGCGCATCGAACGCCGGCGCCACGGCACGCTCGAATCCATTCGGCATATTCCCGCCGGGGCGTTCCGGCAAGGTCCGTGGCCGCTGTTGGCCGGCGCGCTGGCGCTGGCGTTGCTGAATTTCGCCACCTTGTATCTGGCCGGCCGGCCATGGGGCATCACCTCGGCCTTCGGCCTGTGGGGCGGCAAGCTGCTGCAAGGCGTCGGCTTGCCGGTCTCGGGTTGGGCGGGCTTCGAGCAACCGGCGATGCGCGAGGCCCTGGCCGGCAGCCTGCTGACCGACATCACCTCGATGATGGACATCGGCCTGGTGCTCGGCGCCTTTCTGGCGGCCGGATTGGCCGGCAAATTCCGCCCCGAATGGCGCATCCCGCCGCGGCAATGGCTGGCCTGTATGCTCGGCGGCCTGTTGCTGGGCTACGGCGCGCGCATCGCCTACGGCTGCAACATCGGCGCGTTCTTCAGCGGCATCGCCTCCGGCAGCCTGCACGGCTGGTTGTGGATCGCCTGCGCCCTGCTCGGCAACGCCGCCGGCATCCGGTTGCGGCCTTGGTTCGCGCTGTCGGTGCCGAACCGCTGCTGACACCGCATGCGCGCGCTCGCCATCGGGCTGTTGGCGCTGAACCTGTGCGCGCTCGCGCTGTATGCCTGGGACAAACACGCCGCGCGCCGCGGAATCCGGCGCGTACCGGAAGCCCGCCTGCATCTGCTGGCCCTGCTCGGCGGCTGGCCGGGCGCCTGGCTGGGGCAACGGCTGTTCCGGCACAAGACGCGCAAGGCCGCGTTCCAGCGCCGTTTCACGGCCTGCGTGGCGCTCAATCTGGCCATGCTTGGATTTTGGCTGTGGCGCTGAGCGATGCCGCTAGGGCGTCGGTTTGGCGCGTTCGTCCAGCGTGAGCGCGACCTTGTCGCGTAAGTATGTCGGTTCGATGCGTTCCGGCGGCAGCGCCAAACCGGCGCGCAACCCATATTCACCGAGCGCAAGCAAGGCCGCCGGTTGCGGCAAGGCCTCGGCGTCGATGCGGCCCATGGCCGCACTGAACGCCGCCGGCAGACGCGCGGCGTAGGCGCCGAAGCCCGAGCCGGCGCCGATCCAGTCGCCGCCGGACGGCAACGCCAGAGCTTCCGGCGCCAGCAACCGTTCCGGCGCCAGCGCCACGGCGATGCCGTCGCGCTTTTGGTAGAAGCCCGCATAACACTCGCCCATGCGCGCGTCCATCACCACCGCGATCGGGCCGTCGTGGTCCTGCGCCTGCGCGATGGCGGCAAGCGTGGACACCGGCACCAGCGGAATGCCGAGCGCCAAGGCCATGCCCTGCGCCAGCGACACGCCCAGGCGCACGCCGGTGAACGCGCCCGGGCCGATGCCGACCGCGATCGCCTGCAGATCGGACTTGGCCAGGCCGGCCTGCGCCAGCAATGCATCGCACCAGGGCAGCACGCAGTCGGTATGCCGGCGCGGCGTCAGCTCGAAACGGCCGGTATGCACGCCGCCGGCCGACAGGCCGACCGCGCAGGCTTCGGTGCTGGTATCGAAGGCGAGCAGGTTCATGCCGGCACTTTAGCAAAGAATTCGCGCACGTCGTCGAGTTCGCGCGTGCGCGGGAACGGCGGCAGCGATTGGATGAAGATGCGGCCGTAGGGTTTGCTGACCAGACGGGTGTCGCCCATCATCAGCACGCCGCGGTCGGCGACGCTGCGGATCAGCCGGCCGGCGCCCTGTTTCAGCGCGATCACCGCCGACGGGATCTGCTCCTCGGCGAACGGATTGCCGCCGCGCTGGCGTACCGCTTCCAGACGCGCCTCCAGCACCGGATCGTCGGGCGCGGCGAACGGCAGCTTGTCGATGATGACCAGGCTCAGCGCCTCGCCGGCCACGTCCACGCCTTCCCAGAAACTGGCGGCGCCGAGCAGCACGCCGTTGCCGGATTCGCGGAAACGCGCGAGCAACTCCATGCGCGGGGCGGTGCCCTGCACGAACAGCGGCCAGGGCCCGCCCTCCAGCTGCTGCGCCGCCTGCTTGAGCGCGCGGTGCGAGGTGAACAGCAGGAACGCGCGGCCCTTGGAGGCTTCCAGCACCGGCCGCGCATGTTCGAGCAGAGCGTCGATGAACTGCGGATGGGACGGCTCCGGCATGCCCTTGGGCAGGTAGAACAAGCCTTGGTTCTGCCAATCGAACGGACTGGGCTGCACCAGCACGCGCGGTTCATCCAGGCCGAGCTTGGCCGCCAGATGCGACACCGAGCGGTTCACCGCCAGCGTCGCGGAGG
>CAZRXZ010000170.1:0-2293 GCA_964604095.1 uncultured Arenimonas sp.
TTGCAGCGCAGCTGCTTGGCGCCCTTGCCGGGACAGTGCGCCAGCGGCCCGGCGCGGTGCCGGCAGACGTTGTGATAGCCGCGCAGGCCGTCGGCGGTGCGGATCACGATTACCGGCAGGCGGCCCATGGCCGCCACCGTGTAGTCGCCCTCATCGCTGATCTGGCTGGCGTGGCAGATGTATTGCCAGTGGCGGTCGAATATCGCGCGCTGGTCGAGGTCGGCCATCGCCTCGCCGGCATAGAAACGCGCGGGCAGGGCGGTGGCCGTGGCCAGCGGCTGCGGGGCCAGTTCGGCGGTATCGGCGCGCATCAGGCCTCCGGGGCCTGCCAACCGCACTGCTGGCCTTCGTTCTGCTTGGTCAGCCAGGCCTGCAGCGGCGCGAAGTATTCCAGCACGGCCGAGCCGTCCATCTCTTCCTTGCCGGTCAGTTCCTTCATGGTCTGCTGCCAGGGCTGGCTGGCGCCTTTGCCGAGCATGGCCCAATACCGGCGGCCGGCTTCGGCGTTGCCGGCGAAGTTGCACTGGTACAGCGGGCCTTTATGGCCGGAGGCGTCGCACAGCGCCTTGTAGAACTGGAACTGCAGGATGTGCGACAGGAAGTAGCGGGTGTACGGGGTGTTGCCCGGCACGTGGTACTTGGCGCCGGCGTCGAAGAATTCCTCGCCGCGCGCTTCGGCCGGTGCCACGCCCTGGTACTTGGCCTTCAGGCTCCACCAGGCTTTGTTGTAGTTGTCCGGCGCGATCGAGCCGTCGAACACGCCCCAACGCCAGCGGTCGATCATCAGGCCGAAGGGCATGAACGCGACCTTGGCCAGCGCCATGCGCATCTGGGCGTTGATCACCGCTTCGTCGCTGACCGCCGGTTTGTCGACCAGGCCGACCGAGTTCAGGTACTCCGGCGTCATCGACAGCACGATGGTGTCGCCGATGGCCTCGTGGAAGCCGTCGTGCGCGCCGTTCTGGAACAGGTAGGGTTGGTCCTTGTAGGCCAGGTAGTAATACACGTGGCCGAGCTCGTGGTAGACGGTGGTGAACTCCTCCTCGTTCGGCTTGATGCACATCTTGATGCGCACGTCGCCGGAGGTGTTCATCGGCCAGGCGCTGGCGTGGCAGACCACGTCGCGGTCGCGCGGCTGGATCAGCTGCGAATTGGCGTAGAACGATTTCGGCAGCGCCGGCATGCCCAGCCCGGTGTAGAAGCTTTCCGCCATGCGGGTCATGGCCACCGCGCTTTCCTGGTCGGCTTTATGTTCCAGTTCGGCCAGTTGCACCGCGCTCAGCTTCTTGGCGCCGCCGGCGTCGGCCACCAGCTTGTCGAAGAGGGCCTTGCGCTTGGCCGCCAGCGCGCTGCTGATGTCCAGGCTGCCGACGCCTTTGTACGGTTCCAGCAGCGGCCACAGCGCGCCCCAGTCCTGCTGCCACAGGTTGCCGGTCAGGTGCGCGGGGATCATGCCGTCGATTTCGCCCTTGCTGCCGTACTTCTGCACCAGCTTGTTCTTGGCGTAGCACTGCAGCTGTTCGTACAGCGGGCGCACCTGGCCCCACAGGCGGTCGCTTTCCTGCTGGAAGTCGGCCGGGCTCATGTCGTAGCCCGAGCGCCATTGGTCGCCGGTGTTGGCGAAGCCCATCTCGCGCGCGCCGGTGTTGGTCAGCTCCACGAAACGCTGGTAGTCCTTGCGCATCGGCACCGAGATGGTGTGCCAGCCCTTCCAGGCGCGCTCCAGTTCCTCGTAGCTTTTGCCCTGGGTGTCGGCGAGGATGTCGGAGATCTCGCCGATGTCCAGGCAGTCGTCCGGCTTGTTGGCGTCCGGGCAGTATTTGCCGGCGCCGTAGGCGGCACCCAGGCGGCTGACGATCTCGGTCAGCTCCTTGAGCTGCGCCGGGTCCTGCGGCGCGGGCATCGCGGTCGACAGGCGGATCAGCTGCAGCGCGCGCGCGGTGTCGGCGCGGTAGTCGCCGCGGTAGCGCTTGGCCTGCTCCAGGAAGCCGTTCAGCATGCTCAGGCTGCGCTCGTTGGCGGCCGATTCGATGCGCTGGCTGTCTTCGTTGATGTAGGTCGCGGCCAGCCAGGACGCCGAAGTCAGCTCGTTGTA
The DNA here is from genome assembly GCA_964604095.1 of uncultured Arenimonas sp. Lineage (GTDB taxonomy): Bacteria > Pseudomonadota > Gammaproteobacteria > Xanthomonadales > Xanthomonadaceae > Arenimonas. The sequence goes on from CAZRXZ010000170.1 coordinate 2,096, forward strand.
GATGTCGCTGAAGGATTTGTTGACCCGCGCCACGAACTGGTCGGCCGATTCCGGCTCCGGTTTCTTGGCGGCGGCGCTGTGGCCCGCGCCGAGGGCGAGCAGAAGGGCGAGGGCGATCGGTGTGCGGCGGTTCATGGCGGGCTCCTGTTGATCAGCGTTCTAGCGTAGGGTCTGGCGCGGCTTTCGGCAAGTGCGCCA
>CAZRXZ010000170.1:2393-3456 GCA_964604095.1 uncultured Arenimonas sp.
TGCAGCAGCGAATGCAGGGGCGTGTCGGCGCGCGCGAAGACCTCGCTGCCGATCAGGCCGGCCTCGCATTCGCCCCAGTAGCTGCCGGGGATCGGCGCGCCGTCGGCGACCTCGACCAGCCGCAACGAAAACAGGCCCAGCAGATGCCGGGCCTGTCCGATGTCGGTGTCGCGCAGGCGCAGCACCGGCGCGTCCGCCTCGAACCCCATGCTCAGCCCTTGTCGGGCAGGGCGATCTGGATGTCGAGCACTTCCTGGATGCCGTCGCGGTCCTTCTCGAAATTGACCTTGACCGCTTCTTCGTTGACCTGCACGTACTTCTTGATGACCTCAAGCAGTTCGCTGCGCAGGCGCGGCATGTAGTCCGGGGCGTTGGCGTCGCGGCGGGTCTGGTTGACCAGGATCTGCAGCCGGTTCTTGGCGGTGGCCGCCGAGGTCGGTTTGCTGTCCAGTTTCTCGAGCTGTTCGATGATGTTGCGCAGCAGTCCCATGGTTCAGCCTCCGAACATCTTGGAGAAGAAACCTTTCTTCTCGACCGTGGTGAAACGCATCGGGCGGTCTTCGCCGAGGATGCGGGCGACGGCGTCGGCGTAGGCCTGGCCGGCCTGCGATTCTTCGTCGAGGATCACCGGATTGCCCGAGTTGGAGCTCTGCAGCACTTCCGGCGATTCCGGGATCACGCCGACCACGCTCAGGCCGAGGATCTCCTGCACGTCGGCGATCGACAGCATCTCGCCTTTCTCCACGCGCGCCGGGTTGTAACGGGTCAGCAGCAGATGCTCGACGATGCGTTCGCCGGCTTCGGCCTTCTTGGTCTTGGAGGCCAGCAGGCCGAGGATGCGGTCGGAGTCGCGCACCGAGGACACCTCCGGATTGACCACGACCACGGCGCGGTCGGCGAAGTACATGGCCAGGAACGCGCCTTTCTCGATGCCGGCCGGCGAGTCGCACAGGATGTAGTCGAAGCCTTCGGCCTTGAGGTCGTCCAGCACCTTGCCCACGCCTTCCTTGGTCAGCGCGTCCTTGTCGCGGGTCTGCGAGGCGGCCAGCACGAACAGGTTGTC
>CAZRXZ010000171.1:0-3416 GCA_964604095.1 uncultured Arenimonas sp.
CGCTTCTGGCCGGCCGACACCTATCAGGTCGGCATCAGCCCGCCCAGCTACGACAAGCAGTACGTGCGCGACTACCTGGAAACCCTGGACTGGAACAAGACCGCGCCCGGCCCGCGCGTGCCGGCCGAGATCATCGCCGCCACCCGCGCCAAATACGCCGAAGCCCTGCTCCGGCTCGCCGACCTGACCGTGGAGTAAGCCATGCGCCGCATCGATGAACTGCTGGAGAACTATTCCAACGACCACCAGAACCCCGCCAACCAGCGCATGCATCTGGTCTGCGTGCCGTTGATCGTCTGGACCGTGACCGCGCTGGCCTGGTGCATTCCGGTGCCCGGCAGCTGGTTCAAGCCGGGCGTCTGGTTCGCGGTGGTGGCGCTGCTGGCCTGGAGCTATTACTGGAAGCTGTCGCGGCCGCTGGCCGTGGGCGCCCTGCTCGGCTTCGTCGCCTTCGGTTTCATCAACCATGCCATCGCCACCGGCTTCGGCATGCCGGCGTTGCTGCAGACCGCCGTGGCGGTGTTCGTCGTGGCCTGGATCGGCCAGTTCATCGGCCATAAATGGGAGGGCAAGCGTCCGAGCTTCCTGACCGATCTGGTGTACCTGCTGATCGGTCCGCTGTGGACCTTGAGCAAGCTCTACAAGAAGGCCGGCATTGCCGTCTAAACCGACACGGCTGAGCGGCGGCGAACTCGGGCTGGTCGCGCTGATCTGCCTGGCCTGGGCCGGCAACTTCATCACCTCGAAGCTGGCGCTGGCGGAGTTCCCGCCGTTCCTGTTCACCGCCCTGCGCCTGCTGCTGCTCACCGCGTTGCTGGGCGCGTTCCTGAAATGGCCGCCACGCGCGGTGTGGCCGCGTCTGACGGCGGTGGCCCTGTTCAACGGCGTGCTGCACTTCGGACTGAGCTTCTGGTCGCTGAAACTGTCGCGCAACATCGCCTCGCCGGCCATCGTGATGCAGAGCTACGTGCCGATGGTGGCCCTGCTCGGCTGGTGGCTGCTGGGCGAACGCTTCCACTGGCGCACCGGCACCGCCATCGCGGTCAGCTTCCTGGGCGTGCTGGTGCTCGGCCTCGACCCCGCCACCCTGTCCGATCCGCTGCCGCTCGGGCTGATGCTGCTGTCGGCGCTGTTCATCGCGCTCGGCACCATCGCCATGCGCGGCCTGCAGATGGACCTGATCCAGCAGCAGGGCTGGACCGCCGCCATCGGCCTGGGGCCGATCTGGCTGCTCAGCCTGTGGCTGGAAGGCGATCCGATGGCGCACGTCCAAGCCGCCAGCCTGCAGGCCTGGGCCGGCGTGCTGTATGCGGCGCTGATCGCCTCGCTGGTCGGGCACGGCCTGTTCTTCGTGCTGATCAAACGCCATCCGGTGGCGATGATCACGCCGTACCTGCTGACCGCGCCGCTGCTGGCGGCGCTGCTCGGCGTCTGGCTGCTCGGCGACCAGGTCGGCATCCGGGTCTGGATCGGCGGCGCGATGGTGCTGTCCGGCGTGCTGGGCGTAGCCCTGCGCAACCTGAAGAAAGCCAAGCCGGAACCGCCGGCGGCGGCGGACCTGGTGTAATCCGGGCAAAAGAAAAGGGCCCTTGCGGGCCCTTTCCGGTTACAGGTGCGCCACCCAATCGTCCTTTTCCTTCGGACGCAGCAGCCAGCGGCACAGCGCCGGCAGGAACACGATGGCGGCCAGCATGTTCACCACGAACATGAAGGTCAGCATGATGCCCATGTCGGCCTGGAACTTCAGGTCGGAGAAGATCCACATGGCCACGCCCACCGCCAGCGTCAGCGCGGTGTAGAAGATGGCGATGCCGGTGGTCTTGAGCGCGATGAAGTAGCTCTCCGACAGCGTGCGCAGGTGTTCCTGGCCTTCGTTGAACTCCTCGCGGGTCAGACGGCCGTCGGCGTCGCGGTCCAGGCCGTCGAAGTGCGCCGCGGTCGCGGTCTGCGCGTCCGGATGCGCGCCGCCGTCCTCGAGATGGCCGTGCTTGAGCGCATGCAGCTCTTCCGGCGTCACCGTGAAGTCGCGGTCCTTGTCGGCGGCCACGAACTCGATGCGGTGGCTCATCGCCTCGCGCATGCGGGCGAAGATGTAGATGCCGTAGTCGACGCCGATGCCGACGCCGAGCGCCACCACCGTCAGCGTGTTGACCTTCATGCCGATGTCCAGCTGCACCATCAGGCTGTGGCCGAGCTCGGTCACCATCATCAGCGGCAGCGCCACGCACAGCGCCGCGCGCCAGCTCTTGAAGCTGATCCAGCACATGGCGAACACCGCGCCGTACAGCAGCCAGAGAATCAGGTGCTCCTTCTCGCGCACGGTGTCGTTGGTGGCCGCCTGCACGCCGAGCGGACCGGTGGCCATGCGGAAGTTGACCTGGTCGGTGACGTAGTCCTCGCCGTTCTCCTGGGCCTTGGCCACGGCGGCGTCGCGCTTGGCGGCGAAGCCCGGATCGTAGGCCTTGTTCTCGGCGCGGAACTTCTTGGTCTCGTCCACGATGCGGTCGATGGTGGTCGACTTGTGGTCCTTGGTGAAGATGGTCACCGGCATCGCCGAGCAGTCGGCGTTCAGCAGGCCGGAGTCGGTCTCGAAGCCCTGGGTCGACTGGCGCAGGGTGTCCGGGTCGCGCGGCAGCACCTTCCAGCGCGGCGAGCCGTCGTTCCAGCCGGCGTTGACCTGCTTGGCCGCCATCGGCAGGGTGATCACCTGCTCCACGCCCTCCACGTTGGCCATGTGCCAGGCATAGCGGTCGATGGTCTCCATCGCCTTGTAGCTGGTGGTGCAGGCCGAGGGGCCGGCCTCGACGATCACGTTCATGGTGTCGACGCCGAGCGCGAACTTGCTGCTGATCAGCTCCGCGTCCCGGTTGTAGCGGGCTTCCGGGCGCAGTTCGGCCACGCCCTGCTGGGCGTCGCCGATCATCACCTTGTTGCCGTGCCACCAGGCGATGGCCCAGACCACCGCGCCGATGGCCAGCACCGTGGCGGCGGCGTTCGGGCGCGACAGCTTGGACAGCGCGGCCCAGATCTTGTCGAACTGGGTCAGCTGGCGCAGGCGGAACTCGCGCTTCTTGTCGAGCTTGCGCAGCTTGGTGTAGCTGAGCAGGATCGGCAGCAGCACCAGGTCGGTGAGGATGGTCAGCGCCACGCCGACGGTGGCGGTGATCGCCAGCTCGTGGATCATCTGGATCGGGATCACCATGATCGCGCCGAAGCCGATGCAGCCGGCCAACAGCGCCACGGTGCCCGGGATCAGCAGGGCGTGGAAGCTGCGGATGGCGGCGGTCTTCGGATCGACCGCGTGCCGCGCCTTCAGGCGCAGCTGTTCGACGGTGCCGTCCTCCAGGCCGCCGAAGAAGATCTCGCCGCGGAAGCGGTTGATCATCTGCTCGCCGTGGCTGACCGCGATGGCGAAG
>CAZRXZ010000172.1:0-3416 GCA_964604095.1 uncultured Arenimonas sp.
ACTTCATCATCCTGGTCTCCGGCAACTTCCGCGATGCCGACGGCAATCCGGTCAAGAACGGCTGATAGCGCGCGCCTGGCCGCCGCGTACCTGCGGCGCAACCGGCTGATGGCCGCCGCCGTCGCCTATTTCGGCGGCGGCTTGGCGCTGATGCGGTTCAGCGGCATCGACGTGTTGCCGCCCTGCCTGTGGCGGCTCGCGACCGGTCTGGAATGCCCGGGCTGCGGCCTGACCACCGCCATGCTGGACCTGCTGCGCCTCGACCCCGCCGCCGCCTACGCCAGCAATCCGCTGGTGTTCCTGGTGCTGCCGGCGGTCGGCGTCTATCTCGCCCGCGACGTCCTGCGTTTCCATCGGAGCCGTGACGCGGCGGCCTGAATTCCCCGGTTTTTGCCGGCCGGCGCCCGCAGTGCCATAATCGGGGCGTCCAACGCCAGGAGCCCCCCATGTCCGAGCACACCCCCGTCGCTTTGGTGACCGGAGCCGCCACCGGCATCGGCCTGCAGACCGCCCAGGCCTTCGCCCAGGCCGGCTATCGCGTAATGCTGTCCGACCGCGACGCGGCACGCGGCAACGACGCCGCCGAGGCGCTGCGCGCCGATGGCCACGACACGCAGTTCATCGCCTGCGACGTGGCCGACGCGGTGCAGGTCGCCGTCCTGCACCGCCGCATCGCGGAAACCTGGGGCCGGCTGGACGCCGCCTGCAACAACGCCGGCATCGAAGGCGAGCTGGCGCCGACCGGCGAAGCCAGCCTGGCCAATTTCGACCGCGTCATCGGCGTCAACCTGCGCGGCGTGTTCGCCTGCATGCACGAGCAGATCCGGCTGATGCTGCCGCGCCGCCAGGGCGCCATCGTCAACATCGCCTCGGTGGCCGGCCTGGTCGGTTTCGCCGGGCTGCCGGCGTACTGCGCCTCGAAAGGCGGCGTGGTGCAGCTGACCCGCGCCGCGGCGGTGGAGTACGGCGAACACGGCATCCGCGTGAACGCGCTCTGCCCGGGCGTGATCAAGACCGAAATGGTCGACCGCATCACCCGCCGGGACCCGGCGGTCGAAAAACAGTACGCCGCCCTGCACCCGATGAACCGCATGGGCACCACCCGCGAAATCGCCGATACCGCGGTCTGGCTGTGTTCGGCGCAGGCCGGCTTCATCACCGGGCAGGCGCTGGCGGTGGACGGCGGACTGGTCGCGCGCTGAGGCGCGCGCCACGCATCCGGAAACGGAAAACCCCGCCGCAGCGGGGTTTTCCACCGGAAGAAATGACGCTTACGGGCGGGCGTTCAGTTCCGCTTCGTCGCGCGCCTTCGGCATCAGGTCCTGCTTGGTGACGCCCATCAGCAGCAGCAGCGGGCTGGCCACGAAGATCGACGACAGGGTGCCGATGACGATGCCGAGGATCTGCGAGATGGCCATGCCCTGCAACGAATCGCCGCCGTAGAAATACAGGGCCAGCACCGTCAGCAACGCCACGAACGAGGTGATGATGGTGCGCGACAGGGTCTGGTTGACCGAACGGTTCAGCACCTCGGCCGGCGACAGCTTGTGCAGGTTGCGGAAATTCTCGCGCACGCGGTCGAACACCACGATGGTGTCGTTGATCGAATAGCCCATCACCGACAGCACGCCGGCCAGCACCGCCAGGTCGAACTCGATGCCGAACAGGGCGAACCAGCCGCACACCAGCAGCATGTCGTGCAGGGTGGCGATGATCGCGGCGATGGCGAACTTCAGCTCGAAGCGCATCCAGACATAGGCCAGGAAGCCGAGCACCACGAACAGCACGGCCAGGAAGCCGTTCTCGGCCAGCTCCTTGCCGACCTGCGGGCCGACGTAGTAGCTGTCGCGCAGGACGCCCGGGTTGTCGGCGCTCTGCACCGCGTTCAGGATGTCGGTGCCGCTCTGGCGCGCGCCGTCCTTCTGCAGCTGCATGCGCACCACCACGTCGGTGGCCGAGCCGAAGGTGCGCACCTGAGCGCCATGATAGCCGGCGGCCTCGAGCTTCTGGCGCACGGCCTCGACGTCGGCCGGCTTGCTGAAGTGGATCTCGGTCTCGGTGCCGCCGGTGAAGTCGAGCGCGAAGTTGAAGCCCTTGACCGTCATGGCGCCGATGGCCACGACCATCAGCAGGCCGGCCAGGCCCAGCGAGACCCAGCGCAGGCGCATGAAGTCGAATTTGCTATTGGAGGGGAACAGTTCCACGTCGGACTCCGTGCGTCAGATCGAAAGCTTGGCCAGCTTGCGCCGACCGCCGTAAATCAGGGTGGCGACCCCGCGCGACACCGACACCGCGGTGTACATCGAGGTCAGGATGCCGATGATCAGGGTGATGCCGAAGCCGCGGATCGGGCCGGAACCGAACGCCGCCATGGCGATGCCGCCGAGCAGCGCGGTGACGTTGGCGTCGGCGATGGTGCCGCTGGCCTTGTCGTAACCGGCCGCGATGCTGGCCAACGGCGTGTTGCCCAGGCGCAGCTCCTCGCGGATGCGTTCGTTGATCAGCACGTTGGCGTCGACCGACATGCCGACCGTCAGCGCGATGCCGGCGAAGCCCGGCAGGGTCAGCGTGGCGCCGAACATGGACATCACCGCCACCACCAGCAGCAGGTTCAGCAGCAGCGCGATGTTGGTGATCAGGCCGAACATGCGGTAGTACAGCACGAAGAACACCATCACGAACACGAACGAATACAGCACCGCCTGCACGCCGCGCTTGACGTTCTCGGCGCCCAGGCTGGGGCCGACCACGCGTTCCTGCACGAAGTCCATCGGCGCCGCCAGGGCGCCGGCCTTGAGCTGCTTGGACAGACGCTCGGCTTCCTGCGGATCCAGGCCGGTGGTCTGGAAATCCTTGCCGAACACGCCTTGGATGGTGGCCGAGTTGATCACGTCCTCGTTGATGCGCACGGTCTTCACGGTCTGGCCGCCGACGGTCTTGGTTTCCGGCACGCGTTCGACGTACACCACCGCCATGCTCTTGCCGACGTTCTCCAGGGTGTGGTTGAACATGCGCTTGCCGCCGGAGCCGTCGAGCTTGATGCTGACCGCCGGACGGCCGGTCTGCGGGTCGGTGATCGGGGTGGCGTCGACCAGCTGGTCGCCGGACACGATCACCCGGCGCGACAGCAGGATCGGGATCCGGCTGCCGTCGGGATTGGTCTCGCGCATGAAGTACAGGCGCGCGTCCGGCGGCACGATGCCCGAGGCCAGCGCTTCGGCGGCCTGGGCCAGGTCGCCGATCTGGGCGCGGTATTCGAGCGTGGCGGTGGCGCCGATGCTGTCCTTGGCTTCGGCGGTGTCCTGCACGCCCGGCAGCTGCACGATGATGCGGTTGCCGCCCTGGCGCTGGATGACCGGTTCGGACACGCCGAGCGCGTCGATGCGGTTGCGCAGGATGGTGATGTTCTGGTCCAC
>CAZRXZ010000173.1:0-3410 GCA_964604095.1 uncultured Arenimonas sp.
ACGTCTCGCACCTGAACCTGCACAAGACCTTCTGCATCCCGCACGGCGGCGGCGGTCCGGGCATGGGCCCGATCGGCGTCAAGGCGCATCTGGCGCCGTTCCTGCCCGGCCATCCGGCGCTGGACGGCGGCAGCGCGCCGGTCGGCCCGGTCAGCGCCGCACCGTTCGGTTCGGCCTCGATCCTGCCGATCAGCTACGCCTACATCCTGATGATGGGCGGCGGCGGCCTGAAGCGCGCCACCGAAGTGGCCATCCTGTCGGCCAACTACATCGCCGAACGCCTGCAACCGCATTTCCCGGTGCTGTACCGCAACCACAACGGCCGGGTCGCGCACGAATGCATCGTCGATCCGCGTCCGCTCAAGGACGGCGCCGGCGTCAGCGTCGACGACATCGCCAAGCGCCTGATCGACTACGGCTTCCACGCCCCGACCATGAGCTTCCCGGTGGCCGGCACGCTGATGATCGAGCCGACCGAATCCGAGGCGCTGGTGGAGCTCGACCGCTTCTGCGACGCGATGATCGCCATCCGCCGCGAGATCGCCGAGGTCGAGGCCGGCCGCTTCTCGGTCGAACACAGCCCGCTGCGGCACGCGCCGCACACCGTGCACGACCTGGCCGACGCCGACTGGAACCGCCCGTACTCGCGCGAGGAGGCGGTGTTCCCGGCCGGCATCCGCCGCGAAGACAAATACTGGTGCCCGGTCAACCGCGTCGACAACGTCTACGGCGACCGCAACCTGATGTGCCTGTGCCCGTCGCCGGAGGAGTACCGCGACGGCGCGGCATAAGCCCTGGGCCGGTCCCACGGCCGCCGCCTGAACCGCAGCCAAACCCCGCATCCGAAAAAAAGGATGCGGGGTTTTGCGTTTGGTTGTATGCTATGCCCACTTAGCCGTATCTTTCCATCTTGATTAAAGGATATATGCCTCGATGAGCAGCTACCTCTTCACCTCCGAGTCGGTCTCCGAAGGCCACCCGGACAAGATCGCCGACCAGATCTCCGACGCCGTCCTCGACGCCATCCTGGCGCAGGACAAATACGCCCGCGTGGCCTGCGAAACCCTGGTCAAGACCGGTGCCGCCATCGTCGCCGGCGAGATCACCACCACCGCCTGGGTCGACATCGAAGAACTGACCCGCAAGGTCATCAACGACATCGGTTACGACAACTCGAACGTCGGCTTCGACGGCCACACCTGCGCCATCATCAACATGATCGGCAAGCAGTCGCCCGACATCAACCAGGGCGTGGACCGCAAGAAGCCGGAAGACCAGGGCGCGGGCGACCAAGGCCTGATGTTCGGCTACGCCACCAACGAAACCGACAGCTTCATGCCGGCCGCCATCCACCTGTCGCACCGTCTGGTCGAACAGCAGGCCAAGGTCCGCAAGAAGAAGAACTCGCCGCTGCCCTGGCTGCGCCCGGACGCCAAGAGCCAGGTCACCCTGCGCTACGAAGGCGATAAAGCCGTGGCCATCGACGCCGTGGTGCTGTCCACCCAGCACGATCCGGGCATCAAGCAGAAGGACCTGATCGAGGCCGTGCGCGAGGAGATCCTGGCGCCGGTGCTGCCGGCCAAGCTGCTGCACAAGGGCACCAAGTACCACATCAACCCGACCGGCAAGTTCATCATCGGCGGTCCGGTCGGCGACTGCGGCCTGACCGGCCGCAAGATCATCGTCGACACCTACGGCGGCTGGGCCCGCCACGGCGGCGGCGCGTTCTCGGGCAAGGATCCGTCCAAGGTCGACCGTTCGGCCGCCTACGCCGCGCGCTACGTGGCCAAGAACGTGGTCGCGGCCGGCCTGGCCGACCGCTGCGAAGTGCAGGTCAGCTACGCCATCGGCGTGGCCGAGCCGACCTCGATCTCGGTCACCACCTTCGGCACCGGCAAGATCCCGGACGCGCAGATCGAAAAACTGATCCGCGGCCACTTCGACCTGCGTCCGTACGGCATCACCAAGATGCTGGACCTGCTGCACCCGATCTACCAGCGCACCGCCAGCTACGGCCACTTCGGCCGCAAGCCGCAGGAAGTGAGCTATGTGGACGGCCACGGCAAGAGCCACACCGCCACCGCCTTCAGCTGGGAAAAGACCGACGTGGCCGAGGCCCTGCGCAAGGCCGCCAAACTGAAGTAAGCGTGCCGCGGGGCGGAGAAATCCGCCCCGCTTTCACGTAAAATCACGGGTCCGGCCCGTATCCTGTCCGGACTCCACCACACCCCATCGAGGGGCGCTGCAAGCGCCGCGCATGCCGCGGAAGCACAGGCTCGATGGACGTCGTCATAGCAACCGCGCCCGCTCACTTTGCACTTCGAGGAGCGTATATGAACGCCGTTGTGAACCCGAAACACGATTACAAAGTCGCCGACATCACCCTGGCCGAGTGGGGCCGCAAGGAACTCGACATAGCCGAGCATGAAATGCCGGGCCTGATGGCGATCCGCCGCAAGCACGCCGCCAGCACCCCGCTCAAGGGCGTGCGCGTGACCGGCTCGCTGCACATGACCATCCAGACCGCGGTGCTGATCGAGACCCTGAAGGACCTGGGCGCCGACGTGCGCTGGGCGTCCTGCAACATCTTCTCGACCCAAGACCACGCCGCCGCAGCCATCGCCGCCTCCGGCACCCCGGTGTTCGCCTGGAAGGGCGAGACCCTGGAGGAGTACTGGGACTGCACCCTCGACGCCGTCAGCTTCCCGGCCGGCAAGGGCCCGCAGCTGGTGGTCGACGACGGCGGCGACGTGACCCTGCTGCTGCACAAGGGCTACGAGATGGAACAGGGCTCGGACTGGGTCAACACCCCGTCGGGCTCGCATGAAGAGCAGGTCATCAAGAACCTGCTGAAGCGCACCGCCGTCGAGCGCCCGGGCTTCTGGGCCGCCGTGATGCAGGATTGGCGCGGCGTCTCGGAAGAGACCACCACCGGCGTGCACCGCCTGTACCAGATGTTGGAGGCCGGCTCCCTGCGCGTGCCGGCGATCAACGTCAACGACTCGGTCACCAAGTCCAAATTCGACAACCTGTACGGCTGCCGCGAATCGCTGGCCGACGGCCTGAAGCGCGCGATGGACGTGATGCTGGCCGGCAAGGTGGCCGTGGTCTGCGGTTACGGCGACGTCGGCAAGGGCTCGGCGCACTCGCTGCGCGCCTACGGTTGCCGCGTGGTGGTCACCGAAATCGATCCGATCTGCGCCCTGCAGGCGGCGATGGAAGGCTTCGAGGTCAACACCGTCGAGAACACCCTGGGCCGCGGCGACATCTACGTCACCACCACCGGCAACAAGGACGTGCTGACCCTCGAGCACATGCAGCAGATGAAGGACCAGGCCATCGTCTGCAACATCGGCCACTTCGACAACGAAATCCAGGTCGACCGCCTGAATGCCTCGGACGCCGTGCGC
>CAZRXZ010000174.1:0-3404 GCA_964604095.1 uncultured Arenimonas sp.
CGCGACTCCGGCGTGACCGTCAACGCCCTGCGCGGCGGCGTGGTCGACCAGGTCGACGCGGCCCGCATCGTGGTACGCGCGAACGAGAAGGAAATCGGCGCCAACGACGCCGGCGTCGACATCTACAACCTGGTGAAGTACACCCGCTCCAACCAGAACACCTGCATCAACCAGCGTCCGCTGGTCAAGGTCGGCGACCGCATCGAGCGCGGCGACGTGCTGGCCGACGGCCCGTCGACCGACATCGGCGAGCTGGCCCTGGGCCAGAACATGCTGGTGGCGTTCATGCCCTGGAACGGCTACAACTTCGAAGACTCCATCCTGCTGTCGGAGCGCGTGGTCGAGGAAGACCGCTACACCACCATCCACATCGAAGAGCTGACCTGCGTCGCCCGCGACACCAAGCTGGGTCCCGAGGAGATCTCCGCCGACATCCCGAACGTGTCGGAAAGCGCGCTCGGCCGTCTGGACGAGTCCGGCGTGGTGTACATCGGCGCCGAAGTGCGCGCCGGCGACATCCTGGTCGGCAAGGTCACCCCGAAGGGCGAAAGCCAGCTGACCCCTGAAGAGAAGCTGCTGCGCGCCATCTTCGGCGAGAAGGCCTCGGACGTGAAGGACAGCTCGCTGCGCGTGCCGCCGGGCATGGACGGCACCGTCATCGACGTGCAGGTGTTCACCCGCGACGGCGTCGAGAAGGACAAACGCGCCAAGCAGATCGAGGACGCCGAGATCAAGCGCGTCAAGAAGGACTTCGACGACCAGTTCCGCATCCTGGAAGGCGCCATCTACAGCCGCCTGGATTCGCAGCTGCTCGGCCAGGTCGCCAACGGCGGCCCGAACGGCCTGAAGAAGGGCAGCGAGATCACCAAGGAATACCTGGCCTCGCTGAAGAAGGACGAGCGCTTCGACATCCGCCTGAAGGACGAGGACGCGGTCAACTTCCTGGACAACGCCAAGAAGCAGATCGAGGCCCACAAGGCCGAGTTCGAGAAGCGCTTCCAGGACAAGCGCGCCAAGATCACCCAGGGCGACGACCTGCCGCCGGGCGTGCTGAAGACCGTCAAGGTCTACATGGCCGTCAAGCGCCGCATCCAGCCGGGCGACAAGATGGCGGGCCGCCACGGTAACAAGGGCGTGGTCTCGATGATCAAGCCGGTCGAGGACATGCCGTACATGGCCGACGGCAAGACCGTCGACATCCTGCTCAACCCGCTGGGCGTGCCGAGCCGTATGAACATCGGCCAGATCCTGGAAGTCCACCTGGGCTGGGCCGCCAAGGGCCTGGGCCAGAAGATCCAGAAGATGCTCGATGACCAGCGCAAGGTCGAGGAGCTGCGCGCGTTCCTGGAGCAGATCTACAACCACGACCAGGCCGAGACCAAGAAGCAGCGCGTCGACCTGTCCAAGTTCTCCGACAAGGAGCTGCTGCGTCTGGCCGGCAACCTGACCGACGGCGTGCCGATGGCGACTCCGGTGTTCGACGGCGCCGCCGAATCGGAGATCAAGGCCATGCTGAAACTGGCCGACCTGCCGGAATCCGGCCAGGCCAAGCTGTTCGACGGCCGTACCGGCGAGGCGTTCGACCGTCCGGTGACCGTCGGCTACATGCACATGCTGAAGCTGAACCACCTGGTCGACGACAAGATGCACGCCCGTTCGACCGGTCCGTACTCCCTGGTCACCCAGCAGCCGCTGGGCGGCAAGGCGCAGTTCGGCGGCCAGCGTTTCGGCGAAATGGAAGTGTGGGCGCTGGAAGCCTATGGCGCCGCCTATACCCTGCAGGAAATGCTGACGGTGAAGTCCGACGACGTCCAGGGCCGCAACGCGATGTACAAGAACATCGTCGACAGCGAGCACGAAACCGTCGCCGGCATTCCGGAATCGTTCAATGTGCTGGTCAAGGAAATCCGTTCCTTGGGCATCAACATCGAACTGGACGAGAAGTAATCGCCGACGTGAACAGGACTCGGGGCCTTGTCCGTGATAAGGCCCCACCATTTGGAGAAATTCGATGAAAGATTTGCTTAATCTGTTCAACCAGCAGCGCCAGAGCCTGGACTTCGACGGCATCAAGATCGCGCTCGCCTCGCCGGACATGATCCGTTCCTGGTCGTTCGGCGAAGTGAAGAAGCCGGAAACCATCAACTACCGCACCTTCAAGCCGGAACGCGACGGCCTGTTCTGCGCCGCCATCTTCGGCCCGATCAAGGACTACGAGTGCCTGTGCGGCAAGTACAAGCGCATGAAGCACCGCGGCGTGGTGTGCGAGAAGTGCGGCACCGAAGTGACCCTGACCAAGGTCCGCCGCGAGCGCATGGGCCACATCGAGCTGGCCAGCCCGACCGCGCACATCTGGTTCCTGAAGTCGCTGCCGTCGCGCATCGGCCTGATGCTGGACATGACCCTGCGCGACATCGAGCGCGTGCTGTACTTCGAAGCCTACGTGGTGATCGAGCCGGGCCTGACCCCGCTTGACCGCGGCCAGCTGCTGACCGAAGAGGAGTACATGGTCGCCCAGCAGGAACACGGCGACGAGTTCGAGGCCAAGATGGGCGCCGAAGCCGTGCACCAGCTGCTGTCGACCATCGACCTGCACGCCGAAGCGGTGCGCCTGAAGGAAGAGATCAGCAGCACCAACTCCGACACCAAGCAGAAGCGCCTGACCAAGCGCATCAAGCTGGTCGAGTCGTTCATCGAGTCCGGCAACCGTCCGGAGTGGATGGTGATGACCGTGCTGCCGGTGCTGCCGCCGGACCTGCGTCCGCTGGTGCCGCTGGACGGCGGCCGCTTCGCGACCTCCGACCTGAACGACCTGTACCGCCGCGTCATCAACCGCAACAACCGCCTGCACCGCCTGCTGGAGCTGAGCGCGCCGGACATCATCGTGCGCAACGAGAAGCGCATGCTGCAGGAATCGGTCGACGCCCTGATGGACAACGGCCGCCGCGGCCGCGCCATCACCGGCACCAACAAGCGCCCGCTGAAATCCCTGGCCGACATGATCAAGGGCAAGCAGGGCCGCTTCCGCCAGAACCTGCTCGGCAAGCGCGTCGACTACTCCGGCCGTTCGGTCATCGTGGTCGGTCCGACCCTGCGCCTGCATGAATGCGGCCTGCCGAAGAAGATGGCGCTGGAACTGTTCAAGCCGTTCATCTTCGCCAAGCTGCAGCGTCAAGGCATCGCCACCACCATCAAAGCCGCTAAGAAGATGGTCGAGCGCGAGGAAGCGGTGGTCTGGGACATCCTGGAAGACGTCATCCGCGAACATCCGGTGCTGCTGAACCGCGCGCCGACCCTGCACCGCCTGGGCATCCAGGCCTTCGAACCGGTGCTGGTGGAAGGCAAGGCCATCCAGCTGCACCCGCTGGTCTGCACCGCGTTCAACGCCGACTTCGACGGCGACC
>CAZRXZ010000175.1:0-3398 GCA_964604095.1 uncultured Arenimonas sp.
CGGCTTCGGCAAATACAAGCGCAGTCTGGCCGACGGCGGCGGCTGCGTCAGCGGCACGGTCGGCTCGACCATTCCCGGCAGGAACTACAACGTCATCGTCAATTTCGCGGCACGCCGGTTCAGCGACAAGGCCGAGTTCAACAAAGCCTATTTCGGCTTCACCACGCTCGATAAAAAACACGGCATCGACGACGGCACGCTACGCGCCGGCGCGTTCATGCTGTGCCTGGAGCCGGGCGAATACGACATCATCGGCATCGAGATGCTGCGCGCGGCCAGCACCCGGAAAATCCGCGTGCCGTTCACGGTCGAGGCCGGCAAGAACCGCTACCTCGGCAGCCTGGTGTTCCACAGCGACCCGGCGCATGTGCTGCGCTGCAGCGGATTGCCGAACCTGAGTGGGGTCGAGATCCAGGACCGCTTCGC
This sequence comes from uncultured Arenimonas sp., assembly GCA_964604095.1. Classification (GTDB taxonomy): domain Bacteria; phylum Pseudomonadota; class Gammaproteobacteria; order Xanthomonadales; family Xanthomonadaceae; genus Arenimonas. The sequence continues at coordinate 427 of CAZRXZ010000175.1, forward strand.
GCGCGATATGCCCCTGATCATGGCGCTCAAAGGCGCGATTGCGCCGGAACCGGCCCTACTCGATGCCGGACCAGGTCTGCCCTACTTCTTCCGCTGTCCCGACGCGGGCTCCTGATCGGCGCGGCACACGCTTTGCTATCATGGCCGCATGAGCAAGAAGCCGGCCCCGCCTCCCGTCGCCCCCGAAGACAGCGAACTGTTCCGCGAGGCCATCGGTCCGGTCATCGTGCACCGGCACACCGAAAGCCGCCTGCAGAAGGCCAAGCCGAAGCCGCGCGCGCGCATGTTCGAGCGCGACGAACGCGAAGCCCTGCTGCAGTCGCGGCGCATGGGCGAGGCCGAGGCGCTGCTGCTCGGCGGCGAACCGCTGCTGTTCCAGGGCCCGAAGGTGGACGCGCGGCTGATGCGCCGGCTCAAGTCCGGCGGCATCCGCGTCGACGCCGAGTTCGACCTGCACGGCATGACCGCGCTGGACGCCGAACGCTGGCTCAAGCAGTTCCTGCTCGACGCCTACAAGGAAGGCCTGCACTGCATCCGCATCATCCACGGCAAGGGCACGCGCTCGGAAGCCGGGCCGGTGCTGATGAACGTGGTCGACAAGGTGCTGCGGCACCAGGGCCGCGTGCTGGCGTTCTGCAGCGCACCGCAGAACCAGGGCGGCGCCGGCGCCGCCTTGGTCCTGCTCGAATGACTCCGCCAACACCACAAGGAACGCCGCCATGCCGCATCGCCACCCGGAACGCCATAAAACCGAACACATCGGCTGGCTGCGCGCCGCCGTGCTCGGCGCCAACGACGGCATCGTGTCCACCGCCAGCCTGATCCTGGGCGTGGCGGCCGCCGGCGGCGGCAAGGAACCGGTGCTGGTGGCCGGCGTGGCCGGCTTGGTCGCGGGCGCCATGTCGATGGCGGCCGGCGAATACGTCTCGGTGCATTCGCAGGCCGACACCGAGAAAGCCGACATCGCCAAGGAAACCCGCGAGCTGGAAACCGATCCCGAAGGCGAGCTGCGCGAGCTGACCGGCATCTACAGGCAACGCGGGCTCTCGCCGGAACTGGCCAAACAGGTGGCGCTGGAATTGACCGCGCACGACGCGCTCGGCGCCCATGCCCGCGACGAACTCGGCATCTCCGAGGCCTTCAGCGCGCGCCCGGTGCAGGCGGCGCTGTCGTCGGCCGGCAGTTTCGCGGCCGGCGCCGTGCTGCCGCTGCTGGCGGCCTGGCTGGTACCGACCGGCGCGATGGTATGGACCGTCGCGGCCAGCACCGCGGTGTTCCTCGCCCTGCTCGGCGGCGTGGCGGCGCGCACCGGCGGTGCCGACGTGCTCAAAGGCGCCTGGCGCGTGCTGTTCTGGGGCGTATTGGCCATGGCCGCCACCTGGGGCGTGGGCAGCCTGTTCGGGGTCGGCGTGGCTTAAGCGAACTCGCCCAGCTCGGCCAACACCGAGGTGGCGTAGGCGCCGGGCGGTAGCTCGAAGCGCAGTTCCAGGCTGGTGGCGTCCAGCACGCGCCAGGCCATGGCTTTCGGCAACAGCCGCAGGGCGCGGCGTTCCTGGCGCAGATCGGCCCGTTCCAGGCCTTTGCACAACTCCGGTTGCCATTGCGTCAACTGCGTTTCCAGTTCGCGCACCGCGCCTTGGCTGCGCAGTTCGCCGGCACCCCACAGCGGCCCGGTCGGGTGGATGTCCCGCGCGGCGCAACGCGCGGCGATGGTCTCGTCCAAGGGCTCCGGGCCGAAGATGCTCTTGCTGCCGTCCAGCATCCAGACCTCGCCGTCCAGCGGCGTGTTCCAGTTGCCGGCCGAGACCCGCTGCGCCAGCACCTGGTTGAACAGGTACGATCGCGCCGCCGACAGATAGATCGAGCGCTTGGCGCGGTCCACGCGCCGGCCTTCGAACATGCCCAGCGCCTTGCCGACGTTCGCCTGCTCGGCGCCGAACCGCTGCTCGCCGAAATAATTCGGCACGCCCTGCGCCTGCAGCGTCTGCAGGGCCGCCTCCAACGCCGGCAGTTCGCCTTCCAGCTCGCGCAGAACCAGGGTGAAGCGGTTGCCTTCCAGGGCGCCGCGCGCCAGCTTGCGGTTGTGCCAGACCGCATCCAGCACCGTGCATTCGGCGTCGTCGAGCAAGGCGGTGTCGGGCGCGGTCTTCTTCGGCAAGCGCACCGAAAAACGCTGGGTGGTGACCGCATGGCGGTCCTTCAGGCCGGCGTAGGACACGTCGCGCACGTCGATGCCGGCCCAACGTGCGATGCGTTCGGCGCAGAACACGGTGTTCATGCCGCGCTTGCGCACGGTCAGCAGCAGGTGTTCGCCTTCGCCGCTGGGCGCGAAGGCCGGCAGTTCCTCGACCACGAAATCCTCGGGGACGCTGCGGATGCGCCCGCGGAAGGCGGGCGCGTTCAAGGCACGGGGCAGGTTCATCGTGTTTCCAGAAGGACCGTGGCCTGGGCCGCGATGCCCTCGCCGCGGCCGGTGAAGCCGAGTTTTTCGGTGGTGGTGGCCTTGATCGACAGGCGGTCGGTCTCGACGCCCATCACCTCGGCCAGACGCGCGCGCATGGCCGGCACGTGCGGATTGATCTTGGGCGCCTCGCAGATCACGGTCATGTCGGCGTTGCCGAGCGCGTATCCGCGGCCGCGCACCATCGCCATCACCTGCGCCAGCAGTTCGGCGCTGTCGGCGCCCTTCCAGCGCGCGTCGGACGGCGGGAAATGCACGCCGATGTCGCCCAGCGCCAGCGCGCCCAGCAAGGCGTCGCACAGGGCGTGGATCAGCACGTCGCCGTCGGAATGCGCCAGCAGCGCGCGGCTGTGCGCGATGCGCACGCCGCCGATGACCACCTGGTCGCCGTCGGTGAAGGCGTGCACGTCGAAGCCGCTGCCGATGCGCATCAGCCCGCTCCCCGCGCGGCCAGGATGGCCTCGGCGAACGCGAAGTCGCCCGGCAGGGTGACCTTGATGTTGTCGTCGGC
>CAZRXZ010000176.1:0-1655 GCA_964604095.1 uncultured Arenimonas sp.
GCCACGCCCTTCTCCACGCACAGCCAGCGCGCGAACTCGGCGTCCGGCAGGTCGGAGATGGCGGAGTAATCGACCAGCTGGAAATAGCCGCCCGGCACCGGCAGCGGCCGCAGGCGCGTGCGCGCCAGCTGCGTCCGCAGGTAATCGCGCTTGCTTTGGTAGAACGCGCCGAGTTCGGCGTGGTGCTCGGGGTGCAGGCGGATCATCTCGGCGAACGCCCACTGCGCCGGCGCGAAGCTGCAGAAGGTGTTGTACTGGTGCACCTTGCGGAATTCGGCGCTGAGCGCCTTGGGCGCCACGCAGTAGCCGATCTTCCAGCCGGTGCAGTGGTAGGTCTTGCCGAAACTGGACACCACGAAACTGCGTTCGGCCAGCTCGGGATAGCGCAACGCGCTCTCGTGCCGGGCGCCGTCGAACAGGATGTGCTCGTAGACTTCGTCCGACAGCACCAGGATGTCGGTGCCGCGCACCAGTTCGGTCAGGCGCTGCATGTCGTCGGCGGTCCACAGCGCGCCGGAGGGATTGTGCGGCGAGTTGATGAAGATCATCCGCGTGCGCGGCGTGACCGCCGCGCGCAGGCGCTCCCAATCGACCGAGAAATCGGCCGGATCCAGCGCCACGTGCACGCACACGCCGCCGGCCAGGTCGATGGCCGGCTCATAGCAGTCGTAGCACGGGTCGAGCACGATCACTTCGTCGCCCGGACGCACCACCGCCAGCACGGCGTCGAAGATGGCCTCGGACGCGCCGCTGGTGACGGTGATTTCCGACTCCGGGCAGGCCGTGTGGCCGTAACAGGCCAGGGTCTTCTCGGCGATGGCCTCGCGCAGGGCCGGCACGCCGGTCATCGGGGCGTACTGGTTCTTGCCCTCGCGCATGGCGCGCGCCAGCGAATCGACCAGGAAATCCGGCACCGGGAAATCCGGGAAGCCCTGGCCGAGGTTGACCGCCTGGTGCTGCATCGCCATCTGCGACATCACGGTGAAAATGGTGGTGCCGACCTTCGGCAGCTTGGTTTGCGGGATCATCAGCGGGTTCCGGGTTGATTCAGGTCAATAGTATGCGTCAGCCGGCGCATTTTCACCCGATTTTAGCGTTTAAGTGATTGTAAAACCGTTAAAATGACCAGGTCATCCGACGCCTTGACCGTAGACCCCGATGCCTGCTGCCGCCGCCGCCCTGATCGAAGCCGATGCGCTGTGCTTCTCGCGCAACGAAGAACGCATCTTCGGGCCGCTGGATTTCCGCATCGACGCCGGCGAAGCCCTGTTGGTGAAGGGCGACAACGGCGCCGGCAAGACCACCTTGCTGCGCGTGCTGGCCGGCCTGCTGCCGCCGGAGTCCGGGCAGATCCGCCTGCAAGGCACCGACTTCGCGCGCGACGGCTTCGTGCAGCTGGCGGCCTACCTGGGCCACCGGCACGGACACAAAGCCGAACTCACCGTGCTGCAGAACCTGCGCTTCTCGGCCGCGCTGCACGGCCGGCACGACGAAGCCCTGCTGGAGCGCCTGATCGCCGCTTGCGGCCTGGCCGGCTACGAAGACACGCCGGCCGGCAAGCTCTCGGCCGGCCAGAACAAACGCCTGAGCCTGGCGCGGCTGCAGGCCGGCGAGCGCCGGCTGTGGCTGATGGACGAACCCTACGCCAACCTCGA
>CAZRXZ010000176.1:1755-3373 GCA_964604095.1 uncultured Arenimonas sp.
TGGCGCCGGTGCCGCTGCCGCTGGTGATCGCCAGCAAGGTGCTGGTGCATTGGCTGACCACCGCCCTGCCGGTGCTGCTCGTCACCCCGCTGCTGGCGCAGATGCTGTTCCTGCCGGACGGCCTGCTGCCGGTGCTGATGCTCGGCCTGACGGTCGGCTCTTTGCTGATGAGCCTGATCGGCGCGGTGGTGGCCGCGCTGACGCTCGGCATCCGCCGCTCCGGCATGCTGTTGGCCTTGATGGCGCTGCCGCTGTACGTGCCGGTGCTGGTGTTCGGCGCCGGCAGCGTGTGGTCGGCCGCGCAAGGCCTGCCTTGGCTCGGCGCCATCTGGCTGATGTGCGCCGGCCTCGCCCTTCTTCTGGTGCTGGCGCCTTGGGCCGCCGCCACCGCCCTGCGACTTGCCCTGAGCTGACCTATGAACAAGATCATCCTGTGGTTCAACCAGACCGGTTCGCCGCCCCGCTTCGACGACTTCGCCACGCGCTGGGCCGGCCCGAGCTTCCTCGCCGCCATGGTGCTGATGGCCATCGGCATCTACGGCGCCCTGTTCGCCGTGCCGGCCGACTACAAGCAGGGCGACAGCTTCCGCATCCTGTACATCCACGTGCCGGCGGCCTGGATGAGCCTGTCGATCTTCGTGATCATGGCCATCCAAAGCGTGATCGCCTTGGTCTGGCGCATCAAGCTGTGCGAACTCTTGGCCATGGCATCGGCCCCGATCGGCGCGCTGTTCACCGCCGTCACCCTGATCAGCGGCGCGGTCTGGGGCAAGCCGACCTGGGGCACCTGGTGGACCTGGGATCCGCGCCTGACCTCGGAACTGGTGCTGCTGTTCCTGTATCTGGGCGTGATCGGCCTGTACGCCGCCATCGACGACCGCCGCGCCGCCGCGCGCGCCGCCGGCTTCCTGGCCATCGTCGGCGTGGTCAACGTGCCGATCGTGCACTTCGCGGTGACCTGGTGGAACACCCTGCACCAGGGCGAGACCATCCGCCTGATCGGGCCTTCGAAGATGGATTCAAGCATGATGTGGCCGCTGCTGGTGCTGCTGGCGGCCACCAAACTCTGGTACATCGGCTCGTTGCTGGTGCGCGCGCGCGTGCTCAACCTGCAGCAGGAAAGCCGGAAACAATGGGCGCTCGAGCGCTATGGAGAGGTGAAATGAACCACTGGAACTACATCCTGATGGCCTACGGCGCCTTCGCCGTGCTGATGCTCTGGGATTACGCGGCGCCGCGCCGCGCGCTCGGCCAGGCCATGCGCGCCATCCGCCTGAAACAACGCCGCGGAGGCCCGGCATGAATCCGGTCCGCAAACGCCGCCTGATCCTGGTCGGCCTGGTGCTGTTGGCCGCGTCCGCGGCCGCGGTGTTCATCACCCTGGCGTTGCAGGAGAACATCAACTACCTGCACACGCCGAGCGAGGTGCGTACCGGCAAGGCGCCGGCCGACGGCCGCTTCCGCCTCGGCGGCGTGGTCTGCCAAGGCAGCGTGCAGCGCGCCGAAGGCACGCTCGACGTGCGCTTCAACATCACCGACGGCAAGCGCCATGTGCCGGTGCATTTCAACGGCATCCTGCCGGACATGTTCAAGGAAGGCACCAGCGTGATCGCCACCG
>CAZRXZ010000177.1:0-1660 GCA_964604095.1 uncultured Arenimonas sp.
TTGCCCGGCAGGTCGACGAAGCGGCCGGGCTCCAGCCCGGACACCAGGAAGCTGCGGTTGGCCTCCTCGACCATGCTCTTGGCCTTCTGCGCCGTCCACGGCACCAGCCAGAGCGAGGCGAACGCGATCATCAGCACCAGCGGCGCCGCCACCAGCGCCACCGGGCGCCAGAGCCGGCGGCTGCCGACGCCGACCGAGGCCAGCACCGCCATCTCGCTGTCGGCGTACAGCCGGGCGATCGCCATCATCAGGCCGATGAACAGCGCCAGCGGCATCACGAAGCTCAGGAAGCGCGGCATGCGCAGCACCAGCAGCTGCAGCATCAGGCCGGCCGGCACCTTGCCGCGCGAGATCTCGGCGACCAGGTCGGTCAGGAAACCGCCGACGCTGATCAGGAACAGCACCAACAGCACCGCGGCCACCAGCTGGCTGAACTGTCTGAACAGATAACGGTCGATCAGGCTCATCGGCGCGTGAAGGTAAACTCTGGACGGGTTGGATTACAATGGCAGTTTACCATCCCCCGTCCCGCCCCGCCCCGCGGGCATCACCAGGAAGATCCCATGGCCCTGCGATTCCTCGCCACCCAATCCCCCGCCGAAACCCATGCCGGCGACTGCGTCATCGTCGGCGCCTTCAGCGACAAGACCTTCAACGCCGCCGGCCGCACCATCGACGCCGCCAGCGGCGGCCGCCTGCGGGCGCTGGCCGAGCGCGGCGACATCTCCGGCAAGACCGGCACCACCCTGCTGCTGCCTGACCTGCCGGGCGTGGCCGCGGCGCGCGTGCTGGTGGTCGGCCTGGGCGACCCGGCCAAATTCGGCGTGCCGCAGTACCTCAAGGCCGTGGCCGACGCCGTGCGCGCCCTGCGCACCGGTCCGGGCAAATCGGCCTACCTGACCCTGAGCGACCTGGCCGTGAACGGCCGCGACGCCGACTGGGCCGTGCGCCAGGCGGTGATCGCCGCCGACCACGCCGCCTACGAATACACCGCCACCCGCAGCAAGAAGCCGAGCGTGACCCTGGCCGAGGTGTCGGTCTGGGCCCCGGCCGCGCAGGCCGAGGCCTTCCGCCACGGCGAAGGCATCGCCGCCGGCGTGCAGTTCACCCGCGAGCTGGGCAACCTGCCGCCGAACATCTGCAACCCGGCCTATCTGGCCGAGCAGTCGCTGAAGATCGCCGCCGAGCACGACAACGTCAGCTGCGACGTGCTGGAGCGCGAGGAGATGCAGGCCCTCGGCATGGGTTCGCTGCTGGCGGTGGCGCGCGGTTCGGCCAACGCGCCGAAGCTGATCGTGCTGCGCTACACCGGCGCCGGCGACGCCAAGCCGCTGGCCCTGGTCGGCAAGGGCATCACCTTCGACACCGGCGGCATCAACCTGAAGGTGCAGGGCGGCATCGAGGAGATGAAGTTCGACATGTGCGGCGCGGCCTCGGTGCTGGGCACCTTCCTGGCCTGCGCCAAGCTGCAGCTGCCGATCAACCTGGTGACCGTGGTGCCGGCGGTGGAGAACATGCCGGACGCCGACGCCTACCGCCCGAGCGACATCCTGACCGCGATGAACGGCAAGACCATCGAAGTCGGCAACACCGACGCCGAAGGCCGCCTGATCCTGTGCGACGCGCTGACCTACGTGCAGCGCTTCGAACCCAAGGCCAC
>CAZRXZ010000177.1:1760-3371 GCA_964604095.1 uncultured Arenimonas sp.
CTGGCCACCGGCCGCCCGGTCGGCCTGCTGACCCAGTGGCTGCTGGACCAGGCCAAGGCCTGAGCATGTCCGTGCGGGCTGACTTCTACATGATCGCGGGCCGGCCCGCGTTCGTGGCGCAGCCCCTGCTGCTGGTCTGCAAGCTGGCCGAAAAAGCCGTGCAGGCCGGCCAGCCCTGCCTGGTGCTGTGCGCCTCGGCCGAACAGGCCGATTTCCTCGACGACCTGCTCTGGGAATTCGACGACGACGCCTTCGTGCCGCACCAGATCGTGGGCATGGAAGAGGACGAGGACACCGACGACACGCCGGTGTTGATCGTGCCGCCGGGCGTGGACGCCGGCATGCGGCCGCTGGTGATCAACCTGCGCGACGCCCTGCCCCCGGCCGGCTACCGGCGCGTGCTGGAGATCGTGCCGGCCGAGGAATCGGCGCGCGAACCGGCGCGCAAGCGCTGGCTGGAATACAAACAACTCGGTTACGAGCTCAAGCGCAACGAGATGTGAAACGAAAAATCCCCGCCGAGGCGGGGATTTTTCATGTTGCGGATCAGGCCTCGGCCAGCACCGCCTCGATGGCATCCACCGTCTTCGGCACGCCTTCGGTGAGGTTTTCCGGGCCGGACTTGGTCATCAGGATGTCGTCTTCGATGCGGATGCCGATGCCCTGGTATTTGGCCGGCACGCCCGGCGTGCCCGGCGCGATGTACAGGCCCGGCTCGACGGTGAACACCATGCCCGGTTCGAGCAGGCGCGATTTGCCGCCGAGCTTGTATTCGCCCACGTCGTGCACGTCCAGCCCGATCCAGTGCCCGGTCTTGTGCATGTAGAACTTCTTGTAGGCTTCGCTTTCGACGGCCTTCTTCAACGTGCCTTTCAGCAGGCCGAGCGACAGCAGGCCGTCGGTCAGCACCCGCACCGCGGTGTCGTGGATGGTTTCATACGGCACGCCGACGCGCGCGGCCTTGATGCATTCGGTCTGCGCCGCCAGCACGGCTTCGTACAGCGCGCGCTGCGGTTTGCTGAATTCGCCGGAGACCGGCCAGGTGCGGGTGATGTCGGAGGCGTAGAAGGCGTATTCGGCGCCGGCGTCGCACAGCAGCAGGTCGCCCTTCTTCACCGGCGCGTTGTTGGCGCGGTAATGCAGCACGCAGGCGTTCGGTCCGCTGCCGACGATCGGCTCGTACGAGGCCACCGCGTCATTCCGCCGGTACACGTGCTGCAACGCGGCTTCCACCTCGTATTCGAAACGGGCGTGCCGGCTGGCCTTCATCGCGGCGATCTGCGCCTCGACCGCGATGTCGGCGCTGCGCCGCATCAGCGCGATCTCGCCGGCGCTCTTGAACAGGCGCAGCTCGTCGAGCAGATGGCCGAGCTCGAGGAATTCGTGCGGCGGTTCGGCGCCCAGGCGCTTGCGCGCGCGCACGCGGTTCAGCCAGCCCATCAGCGTCAGGTCGAAACCGGCGTCGCGGCCGTAGTGGTAGTACACGCGCGAGCGGCCTTCCAGCAGGCCGGGCAGGATGTCGTCCAGATCCGCGATCGGATAGGCGTCGTCCATCTTCAGCGCCTTGACCGCGCCTTCCGGGCCCAGGCGCGGGCCGTCCCAGGCTTCTTT
>CAZRXZ010000178.1:0-3366 GCA_964604095.1 uncultured Arenimonas sp.
GTATAAATCCATTAGAAATCAGTTCTGGAATTTATTCAATTAGAAAAAGTCTTGGGAAATCAGCCTTATTTTCTGCGTGGCACCGGATTCGCGCCGGCAACATTAGGGAGCTTTAACGGCCAGAGTGCCCCGATATGGGTTATGACGGCGGAAAGACCCCGATAAACGCCCGCGAAACGCCGCCTGCGCGCGGCACCAGCCCTTCACGGCCCGGACTGCTAAAATGGGCCATGACCGACATACTGACCCGCGCCACGGCGCAACTGCTGACCCCCTATAACCTCGATCTGGACGGCATCGACCGCGCCATGGGCGACCTGATGGGCCCCGGCATCGACTTCGGCGATTTCTACTTCCAGCACAGCAAACGCGAGAACTGGACCTTCGAGGACGGCATCGTGAAGGACGGCGCCCACTCCATCGAGCAGGGCGTGGGCGTGCGCGCCGTGAGCGGCGAGAAGACCGGCTTCGCCTATTCCGACGCCATGGACGCCGCCGCCCTGCGCGAATCGGCCCTGGCCGCCCGCGCCATTTCGGCCAGCGGCGCTTCGCAGGCGCACCGCACGGCCGGCCGCGGCCCGGCGCCCACGGCGCTGTACGACGGCCTGGACCCGGTGGCGGCCATGCCGGCCGACGAGAAAGTGGCGCTGCTGCGCGCGGTGGACGCCTATGTGCGCGCCAAGGACCCGCGGGTGATCAAGGCCACGGTCAGCCTGGCCGGCGCGGTCGATACCGTGCTGGTGCTGAACTCGGCCGGCGTGCTGGCGGCCGACATCCGGCCGCTGGTGCGGGTCAACGTGCAGGTCATCGTGGAGCAGAACGGCCGGCGCGAATCCGGTTACGCCGGCGGCGGCGGGCGCTTCGATTACGCCGAGCTGTTCAGCGGCCGGCGTCCGTTCGAAATCGCCGACGAGGCCCTGCGCCAGGCGCAGGTCAATCTGGAAGCGATCGACGCCCCGGCCGGGGTGATGCCGGTGGTGCTCGGTTCCGGCTGGCCCGGCGTGCTGCTGCACGAGGCGGTCGGCCACGGCCTGGAAGGCGACTTCAACCGCAAGGGCATTTCGGTGTATTCCGGCCGCATCGGCGAACGCGTGGCGGCCAAGGGCGTCACCATCGTGGACGACGGCACGCTGGCCAAGCGCCGCGGTTCGCTGAGCGTGGACGACGAAGGCACGCCGAGCCAATGCAATGTGCTGATCGAGGACGGCATCCTGCGCGGCTACATGCAGGACACCCTGAACGCGCGCCTGATGGGCGTGGCGCCCACCGGCAACGGCCGCCGCGAGAGCTTCGCGCACCTGCCGATGCCGCGCATGACCAACACCTACATGCTGGCCGGCAGCACGCCGCCGGAAGAGATCATCGCCTCGGTGAAGAAGGGCCTGTACGCGCCGAACTTCGGCGGCGGCCAGGTCGACATCACCTCCGGCAAGTTCGTGTTCACCGCCTCGGAGGCGTACCTGATCGAGGACGGCAAGATCACCCGGCCGGTGAAGGGCGCCACCCTGATCGGCAACGGCCCGGACACCATGACCAAAGTGAGTATGATCGGCAACGATTTGGCGCTGGACGCCGGCGTCGGCATCTGCGGCAAGGACGGCCAGAGCGTGCCGGTCGGGGTCGGTCAGCCGAGTCTGAAGATCGACGGCATGACCGTCGGCGGCACGCACGCTTAATCGTGCGCGGCCGGATGCTCCCGATGCAGCTCGCGCAGCACGCGGAACAGTTCGCGGTAGGCGTGCGGCGGCTTGTTCTTCTGCCGCTCGAACTGCGCGTTGCGGATCAGCTGGCGGATGTGCTGGCTGTCGGCCTGCGGAAACTGGCCCAGCAGCTGCGTCAGCGCGCCGGCGTCGCCGTCCACCAGCTTGTCGCGCAGGGCCTCGATGCGGTGCGCCTCGGCGATTTCGCGGCGCACGTCGGCTTTGTCGAAGTCCAGCAGCGCGCGCCAGGAATCGAGCGTTTCCGCCTCTTCCTTGCGCATCTGCTTGGCCACGTACTGGATCTGGCGCTTGCGCGCGATCTGGGCGCTGATCTTCTGCGCCGCCGCGATGTGCGCCAGCATCTCGTCCGAGACCGGCATCTGCACCAGGCGCGCCATCGGCTGCTCCACCATGCGGTTGGCCAGCTCCAGCACGGCCAGGGCGGCGCGGCGTTCCTCGCCGCGGCTCGGGCCTAGGAATTCGCCGGTTTCTTCATCGATGCCACGTTTCGTCATTCACGTCATTCCATTCAGGTACGCCAGAACATGAACACCACGCCCACCGATCCGCCGTATGCCGTGCCATTGTACACCTTGGCCGAGCAGGTCCTGCGTCTGGCCCGCGAGGGCGGCGCGCACCAGGCCGAAGTCTCGCTCTCGCAGGACACCGGCTTCGCCGCCAACGTCCGTCTGGGCGAGGTCGAAACGGTGGAGCGCACCAACGACCAGGGCGTGGCGGTCACGGTCTATGTGGATCAGCGCAAAGGCACCGCCAGCACCGCCGATCTGCGCCCGGAATCGCTGCGCGAGACCGTGGCCCAGGCCTGCGCCATCGCGCGTTACACCGAAGCCGATCCGGCCTCGGGCCTGGCCGACGCCGGGCGCATGGCCGTGCAGGTGATGGACTTCGACCTCTGGCATCCGGCCGAAATCGACGCCGGGCAGGGCATCGCGCTGGCCTTGGCCTGCGAAGCCGCGGGCCTGGCACGCGAAGGCATCAGCAATTCCGACGGCGCCGCGTTCAACAGCGGCCGCAGCACGGCGGTGTACGCCAACTCGCACGGCTTCTTCGGCGCCGAACGCAGCACGCATTATTCGCTCAGCTGCTCGTTGATCGCCGGCAAGGACCAGGCCATGCAGCGCGACTACTGGTATTCCACCGCGCTGGCCTTCGACGGCCTGGACCCGGCCGAAGCCATCGGCCGCAAGGCCGCCGAGCGCACCGCGGCGCGCCTGAACCCGCGTTCGGTGAAGACCGGCCAGTACCCGGTGCTGTTCGCGCCCGAGTTGGCGCGTGGTTTGATCGGTTCGTTCCTGGGCGCGGTGTCCGGCGGCAACCTGTACCGGCACGCCAGCTTCCTGCAGGATTCCATCGGTCGGCAGATCTTCCCGGATTGGGTCGCGCTGCATGAAGAACCGCACCTCGTGCGCGGCCTGCGTTCGGCCTATTTCGACGCCGAAGGCGTGGCCACCGCGGCCAGCGCCATCGTGTCCGGCGGCGTCATCCAGCGCTATCTGCTCGGCAGCTATTCGGCGCGCCGGCTCGGCCTGCAGAGCACCGGCAACGCCGGCGGCGTGCATAATCTCAACGTCACCGCCAACGCCGGCGACCTGCAGAGCCTGATCAAGGCCATGGGCACCGGCCTGCTGGTGACCGAGCTGATGGG
>CAZRXZ010000179.1:0-3353 GCA_964604095.1 uncultured Arenimonas sp.
CGGCCGCCCTCGGCCGGGAACACGAACGCCGGCGTCTCGATGTCGAGGGTCTTGCCGTCGGCGGCGCGTTCCAGCAGCGGCGATTGCAGGCCGAAGGCGATGGCGCCGTCTTCGCCGTAGGCGCTCATCTCGAAGCGTTCCAGCCGGTAATCCGAGCGCACCGCGGCATCCACGCGGCGTTCGCGTTGGCCGCGCATGTCCCAGACCACCACGCCCAGCGCGGCGACCAGCAGGCTCATGGCCAGGGCCCCCTTGCGGTAATTCATCCGGCACCGAACCGTCGACGGACGTCGGCGTCTTTGCCCTGCGCGGCCAGGATCAGGTCGCACAGCGCGCGTGCGGCGCCATGGCCGCCGGCGAAACCGGCGGTGAAGTGCGCGGCGGCGCGCAGGTCGGGCAGGGCATCGCTCGGGCAGGCGGCCAAGCCGACCGACTGCAGGCAGGCCAGGTCGGGGTAGTCGTCGCCCATGTAGGCGACCTCGTCCAACGCGATGCCTTCGCCCTGGCAGATGCCGCGCAGCACGGCGAGCTTGTCGCCGACGCCGTCGTGCACATGGCTCAGCCGCAGCTCGCGGCCGCGGGTCTGCGCGATGGCGCTGCGGCGCGCGGTGATCAGCGCGACGTGGATGCCGGCGTCCTCCAGCAGGCGCAGGCCTTGGCCGTCGTGCACGTGGAAGGCCTTCAGTTCGTTGCCCTGGGCATCGAAGAACAGCCGGCCGTCGGTCAGCGTGCCGTCCACGTCGAAGGCGGCTAGGCGGATGCGGGCGGCACGGGCCTGCAGGTCCATCAGATCACCCGCGCCCGCAGCAGGTCATGCACGTTCAGCGCGCCGACCAGGCGGCCTTCGGCATCGACCACCAGCAGGCCGTTGATGCGGTGCTGTTCGAGCAGGTGCGCGGCCTCGACCGCCAGATGGCCGGCCGGCACCGTTTTCGGTTGGCGGGCCATGAGCTGGCTGACCGGGGTGGCGGAAAAATCGATCGGGCCGCGCTGCAGGGCGCGGCGCAGGTCGCCGTCGGTGAACACGCCGAGCAGCTGCAGGCGCTCGTCGACCACCGCGGTCATGCCCAGGCGCTTGGCGCTCATCTCCAGCAACGCCTCGGTGACGCTGGCATCGGGCATCACCATCGGCAACGCGTCGCCGCTGTGCATCAAATCGTCGATGCGCACCAGCAGGCGGCGCCCGAGGCTGCCGGCCGGGTGCGAGCGCGCGAAGTCCTCGGCGCCGAAGCCGCGGGCCTCCAGCAGGGCCACGGCCAGGGCGTCGCCCAAGGCCAGGCTGACGGTGGTGCTGGAGGTCGGCGCCAGGCCGAGCGGGCAGGCCTCTTCCGGCACCGAGACGTCCAGGTGCACGTCGGCGAAGCCGGCCAGGCGCGATTGCGGCCGGCCGGTCAGGGCGATGATGACGTTGCCCTGGCGCTTGAGCACCGGCATGATCATGTTGAGTTCGTCGGATTCGCCCGAGTTCGACAGCGCCAGCACCACGTCCTGGTCCAGGATCATGCCCAGGTCGCCGTGGCTGGCTTCGCCCGGGTGCACGAAGAACGCCGGCGTACCGGTGGAGGCCAGGGTGGCGGCGATCTTGTTGGCGATATGGCCGGACTTGCCCATGCCGGTGCAGATCACCCGGCCGGTGCAGGCCAGCAGGCGCCGGCAGGCGTCGGCGAAGTGGCCGTCGAGCCGGTTTTCCAGCGCGGCCAAGGCCTGGCCTTCGACGGCCAGCACGCGGCGGCCGGCGGCGATCCAGTCCGCGTCGGAGCAAACATTTTCAGCGGGGGCGGCGGTCATCGGCCATCTTTGGCGGTATCATGGTGAGCCTTATTGTACGACTTATGCCGAGAGCGTGTACGGATGACCCCGGAAGCCATAACCCAGATGATCCTTGCCGGCCTGCCCGGCGCCCATGTCGAAGTGTACGGCGACGACGGCGTGCATTTCGAGGCGCTGGTGGTCCACGAGGCCTTCCAGGGCAAACTGCCCCTGGCCCGTCACCGCCTGGTGTACGCCACGCTGGGCGACAAGATGGGCGGCGAGATCCATGCCCTGGCCCTGAAAACCCTGACGCCGGCCGAAGCCGGCCACGCCTGAGGTCCGGTATGGCGAAGATCATCCTCAACGGCGGTGACGTGCTGAACGGCGACGTGCAGATTTCCGGCGCCAAGAACGCGGTGTTGCCGATCCTGTGCGCCACCATCCTGGCCGACGAGCCGGTGACGCTCTCGAACGTGCCCCACCTGCACGACGTGACCACCACCATCAGCCTGCTCGGCGCGCTCGGCGCCAAGATCACGGTCGACGACAACCAGACCCTGCACATCGACCCGCGCAGCGTGAACCAGACGGTGGCGCCGTACGAACTGGTCAAGACCATGCGCGCCTCGATCCTGGTGCTCGGTCCGCTGCTGGCCAAGTTCGGCCACGCCGAGGTCTCCTTGCCGGGCGGCTGCGCCATCGGTTCGCGTCCGGTCGACCTGCACATCCGCGGCATGCAGGCGCTCGGCGCCGAGGTCACGGTCGAGAACGGTTTCGTCAAGGCCCGCTGCGACCGCCTGAAGGGCGGCCGCTTCGTGTTCGACATGGTCAGCGTCGGCGCCACCGAGAACGTGCTGAGCGCGGCCGTGCTGGCCCGCGGCACCACGGTGCTGGAGAACTGCGCGCAGGAGCCGGAGATCGTCGACCTCGCGCTCTGCCTGCAGACCTTGGGCGCCAAGATCGACGGCATCGGCACCAGCACGCTGACCATCGAAGGCGTCGAACGCCTGCACGGCGGCAGCTACGCGGTGCAGGCCGACCGCATCGAGACCGGCACCTTCCTGGTCGCCGCGGCGATGACCGGCGGCCGCGTCACCTGCCGGCGCGCGCGCGCCGACACCCTGGATTCGGTGCTGCAGAAGCTGGTCGAGGCCGGCGCCGACATCAGCCACACCGCCGACAGCATCACGCTCGACATGGGCGGCCGCCGCCCGCGCGCGGTCGACATCACCACCGCGCCGTACCCGGCGTTCCCGACCGACATGCAGGCCCAGTTCGCGGCCATGAACTGCATGGCCGACGGCGTGGGCGTGATCAAGGAAACCATCTTCGAAAACCGCTTCATGCACATGAACGAGCTGATGCGCCTGGGCGCCGACGTCAGGATCGACGGCCATACCGCCATCGTGCGCGGCGTGCCCGAACTCACCGGCGCGCCGGTGATGGCCACCGACCTGCGCGCCTCGGCATCCTTGGTGCTGGCCGGTCTGGTCGCCAAAGGCGAGACGGTGATCGACCGCGTGTACCACATCGACCGCGGCTACGAGAACATCGAAGAGAAGTTCCGCGGCCTGGGCGCGCGCATCCGCCGCGTCGGCTGA
>CAZRXZ010000180.1:0-3346 GCA_964604095.1 uncultured Arenimonas sp.
GGTAGTGCGGGCCGCCGGCTTTCGGGCCGGTGCCGCTCAGGCCTTCGCCGCCGAACGGCTGCACGCCCACCACCGCGCCGATCTGGTTGCGGTTCACGTAGCAGTTGCCCACGCGCACGGTGCGCGCGATCTTGTTCACGGTCTCGTCGATGCGCGAGTGGATGCCCAGCGTCAGGCCGTAGCCGGTGGCGTTGATCTGCGCCAGGATGTCGTCGAGCGTGTCGGCGTCGTAGCGGATCACGTGCAGCACCGGGCCGAACACCTCGCGGCTCAGCTGCGAGAGCGACTCCAGCTCGAACGCGTGCGGCGCCACGAAGCTGCCGTTGGCGCAGGCGTCCGGGAGCTGCACGGCCTTGATCAGGCGGGCCTCCTTCTTCATGCGCTCGATGTGCGCCAGCAGGCCGGCCTTGGCGTCTTCGTCGATCACCGGGCCGACGTCGGTGCTGAGCAGGCCGGGATCGCCCACGCGCAGCTCGTCCATCTTGCCGGCCAGCAGTTCCAGCACGCGCTCGGCGATGTCGCGCTGCACGAACAGCACGCGCGCGGCCGAGCAGCGCTGGCCGGCCGAATCGAAGGCGCCGACCACGGCGTCGTTCACCAATTGCTCCGGCAGCGCCGAGGAATCGGCGATCAGCGCGTTCTGGCCGCCGGTTTCGGCGATCAGGGTGGCCAGCGGCGCGTTGCGCGCGGCCAGGGCGCGGTTGATGGCCCAGGCGGTTTCGGTCGAGCCGGTGAACACCACGCCGGTCACGCGCGGATCGCGGGTCAGCGCCGCGCCCACGGTGGCGCCGTCGCCGGGCAGGAACTGCAGCACCTCGGCCGGCACGCCGGCTTCATGCAGGATCTGCACCGCCAGATGCGCGGTCAGCGTGGTCTGTTCGGCCGGCTTGGCGATCACGCTGTTGCCGGCCGCCAGCGCGGCGGCGATCTGGCCCAGGAAGATGGCCAGCGGGAAGTTCCACGGGCTGATGCACACGAACACGCCGCGGCCGTGCAGCTGCAGCTCGTTCGATTCGCCGGTCGGGCCCGGCAGCTTCGCGGGCGCGCCGAACAGCGTGCGCGACTGCGCCGCGTAGTAACGGGCGAAGTCGACCGCCTCGCGCACTTCCGCCACCGAGGCCGACAGCGACTTGCCGGCTTCCTTCACGCACAGCGCGATGATCTCCGGCATGCGCTGTTCCATCAGGTCGGCGGCGTGTTCCAGGATCTTGGCGCGGGCGGCGGCCGGGGTCTGGTCCCAGCCCGGGAAGGCGGCGTGGGCGATGTCCAATGCCGTGGACACCTGCGCCGCGTCGGCGGCCTGCCAGCGGCCCACCACCTGGCGGCGGTCGGCCGGATTGGTGACCTCGGTGAAGCCGGCGCCCGACTGCGTGCCCGGTACCAGCGGCACGGCCTGCCAGGGTTTCAGCGCGGCGGCGATGCCGTCGGCCAGGCGGCTCAGGGTTTCATCGTTGGAGAGCAGGACGCCCATGGAGTTCTTCCTTTCGTCGCCGAAGATGGCGTTCGGGGTGGGGATGTGCGGATGCGGTTTGACGGCGTTGCCGGCCACGGTCGCGACCGGGTCGGCCACCAGCTCGGCCGGCGGCAGGCTGGCGTCGGTGATGCGGTTGACGAAGCTGGAGTTGGCGCCGTTTTCCAGCAGGCGGCGCACCAGGTACGGCAGCAGGTCCTCGTGCGAGCCGACCGGCGCGTACACCCGGCACGGCACGGCCAGCTTGTCGGCGCCGATCACTTCCGCGTACAGGTGCTCGCCCATGCCGTGCAGGCGCTGGAATTCGAAATCGCGGCCCTCGCTCATGCGGTGGATGGCGGCGATGGTCTGCGCGTTGTGGGTGGCGAACATCGGGTACAGGGCGTCGTGCGCGGCGAACATGCGGCGCGCGCAGGCCAGGTAGCTCAGGTCGGTGTTGGCCTTGCGGGTGAACACCGGGTAGCCGGCCAGGCCGTCGACCTGGGCCTTTTTGATCTCGGAATCCCAGTAGGCGCCCTTCACCAGGCGTACCGGCATGCGCCGGCCGGCCTTGCGGGCGGCGTCCACCAGGTAGTCGAGCACGAACGGCGCGCGCTTCTGGTAGGCCTGCACGGCCAGGCCGTAGCCGTTCCAGCCGTCCAGCGACGGATCGCTGAAGGCGCCGACGATGACTTCCAGCGACAGCTCCAGGCGCTCGGACTCCTCGGCGTCGATGGTGAAGCCGATGCCCTGGGCCTTGGCCAGCTGCGCCAATTCCAGCACCGCCGGGGTCAGTTCGGCCAGCACGCGCGCGCGCTGGTTGAATTCGTAGCGCGGATGCAGGGCCGAGAGCTTGACCGAGATCGAGGGCGCGGCGAACACGTCCGGGTAGGGGCCGCCGGCGCCGATGGCGCGGATCGCGTCGCGGTAGGCCTGCAGGTAGCGCGCGGCGTCCTTGCGGGTCAGCGCGCCCTCGCCGAGCATGTCGAAGCTGTAGCGGTAGGCGGCGTTGCCGCCGCTGACCGAACGCTTCAGGGCCTCGTCGATGCTGCGGCCCATGACGAACTGGTGGCCCATGATGCGCATGGCCTGGCGCACCGCCAGACGGATGGCCGGTTCGCCCATGCGCCCGATCAAGCGCTTGAACGAGCCCATGGCGTTGCGTTGGGTCTCGCCGGCCAGGGTCACCAGCCGGCCGGTCAGCATCAGGCCCCAGGTCGAGGCGTTCACCAATAAGGAGGTCGATTGCCCGACATGGGCGTCCCAGTCGGCGTCGCCGAGCTTGTCGCGGATCAGCTTGTCGGCGGTGGCCTGGTCGGGGATGCGCAGCAGGGCCTCGGCCACGCACATCAGCAGTACGCCTTCCTCGGAGCTCAGGTCGTATTCGCGCATGAAGGCCTCGACCATGGCCGGGTCGGCGGCGCGCAGGCGGGTGCGCTCCACCAGGCCCACGGCCTGGGCCTGCACGGCCTCGGCGTCGGCCGCGCCGATGGCGGCCTGGGCCAGCAGTTCGTTGACGTGCTCGGTCTCGTCGCGCAGGGTGGCGGCGGTGATGCGCTGCATCAGTTCCGGCCGTCGGGCCGGGAGTTCGGAGCGGATAATCGGGTCCACAGCGGGCTCCGGAAAGCGGAAGAGTGCCAATTTTAGGAGGGTTTGCGGCAAAGCGTAACCCCCTGGGGCGCGAAATCGGCGACAATGGCAGGCCTTGCCCAAGCCCGTGCTTGGGCGTTAAAATTGCGTGTTGAGTAAACCTGAGGCCGGATATGAAATTTCCTCGCATGACCCAAGTCGCCGTCGCCCTCGCGGGTCTGTCGGCTTCCCTGCTGGCGTTCGCGCAGGCTGAACCGACCGAACCGGTCCGTTGGCAGCTGAACATGACCCCGGGCGTCACCCAGA
>CAZRXZ010000181.1:0-3340 GCA_964604095.1 uncultured Arenimonas sp.
CCGAGCGCGAACACGAAATCCGGTTCGACATGCACGCGGTAGTCGTTGGCTTGGCTGGCTTCCACCTCGGGGCCGTCGCCGTCGATGACCACGCGATAGCGAACGCTCACCCGGCCCCCCGGCGCATGCGTCAGCCGGCGCGTCTGCGGCGTGTCCGGTTCGGGCGGCAGCAGCTTGGCGCCGTCGGCGCGCAGGTCGCGGATGCTGCGGTAGTAGCGGCTGTGCCCGGCCCAGCTGTCCGGCAGGTGCAGCGTGCTTTCGCCGTCGGCATCGCCGCGGAAGTCGATGCGCACGGCCAAGGCGGTGTAGCCGGCCGGTCCGCGCTCGGCGCGGATGTCGATCGCGGTGTCGGCCGGTGCCGGGCCTGCGGCGGTTGCCGTGCCGGCGAACGCCAGCACGGCGCTGAACCATCGGATGTGCATCGGGTGTCCTCGCGGTGGATGAAGGCTCCGGCGTACCGGAACAGGCATCAGTCTACCGGCAAAGGCGGCACCCGGCCCCTGCCGGAAGTTAGGAATTCGGCGGCCTGTTTAGAAGAACACGCGGAATCCGGCCTGCAGCGCGCGGCCGGGCAGGGGCGCGATCTCCTTCAGGAACGAGGTGTGCGCGCGGGCCTCGGCGTCGGTCAGGTTGCGGCCTTCCAGGAACGCTTCGTAGCCGGTGTCGCCCCGGTCCCAATGGTAGTTCAGGCTGGCGTTGACCAAGGTATAGCCGTCGGTGGCTTCTTCGCCGGCGGCCACGTCGTTCTGGGCCTTGACGCGCAGTCCGCCCAAGCGCGCGCTCCAGCCTTGGCGCGCCCACAGCAGCTCGGCGCCCAGGCGCGCCGGCGCGATGCGCGGCAGGTTGGTGCCGTCGTCGAGTTCGGCGTCGACGCGGTCGGCGTTGGCGCGCAGGGTCCACAGGCCGCTGGCGTTTTCGATCAGGTCGATGGTGGCTTCGGCCTCCCAACCACGGAATTCGGCATCGCCTTGGCTCCAGCGCGCCACCGGCAGGCCGTCGAACGTGTCGTCGCTGCCGCGCAGGTAGATGTAGCCGTCGTAACGGTTGCGGTACAGCGAGAGCTTGCCCTCGAAACGGCCGCTGTGCAGATGCAGGCCGAGCTCGATGTTGCGCGCGGTTTCGGTGCCGAGCCCGGCGTCGCCGATTTCGTAGGTGCCGGTGGCCACGTGCGGGCCGTCCGACAGCAGCTCCTCCGGCGTCGGGGCGCGTTGGGCGCGGTCCAGGTTCAGGCTCAGATGCCAGATGTCGCCGAGCTTCCAGATGCCGCCGAGCGCGGCGCTGTCGGCCCCGAACGACAGCGCCGGCACGGCATCGGACACGATCCGCACGTGGTCGTGGCGGGCGCCGAACTCCAGCTTGAACGGACCGAACTCGCGCTCCTGCAGCAGGAACACCCCGCTGTCGCGCGAGCGCGAGGGCGGCACGAAGGCTTCGTCGCCCTGGGCCCGGAAATCGCGCGTGCCGTACTGCACGCCGATGGCGCCGTCCCAGCCGCGCCAGGTGTTCTGCACCGCCTCGATGCGGGTTTCGCGCGCGCGGTTGTCGAAGCGGGTGCCCACGGCGCCGCCTTCGAATTCGGTGTGGGTGTAGGTGTTGTTGCTGAAGCGCAGGTTGATTTCGCGGAACGCGCCGACCTCGCGCACGCCGCCCTTCAGGTCGAAGCGGTTCTGGCGCAGGCCGATGCGCACGGATTCGTCGGCCTCGGCCGCCGGCATCGGCGGCGCATCCGGCGCTTCGTCGTGCGCGTGCGCGCCCGGCGGGATGCCGTAATCGGATTCGTAGCGGCTGAGCGCGGCGCCCAGCCAGGCGGAATCGCCGAACCAGCTCAAGCCCGCGGCGGCGCCTTGGGTTTCCAGCGCCGAGTTCGGCACCTTGCCCTTGACGAACTCGTCCAGGCTGCCGCCTTCGGCCAGGTCCTCTTCGATCAGGTGCGCATGGAACGCGTAGCCGGGAATGGCGTAATCGCCGGCGTCGCGGCGGAATCCGTCCAGATGCCAGCTCAGGTCCGTGCCGGCGATGTCGCCGTCCAGACGCAGGGCCCCGGTTCGGCCGTTGTCGTTGTCGTTGAAACGCGCTTCCGCGCGGCCTTTCAGCGCCGCGCCGATGGGTTCGGACGGAATCCGGCCATCGACCACGTTGACCGCGCCGGCGATGGCGCCGGAACCGTACAGCAGCACGGCCGGGCCGCGCAGCACTTCGATCTGGTCGGCCAGGAACGGTTCGATGCTGACCGCGTGGTCGGCGCTGACGGTGGACACGTCGGCCGAGCTCATGCCGCCGCTGAGGGTCTGTACGCGCGCGCCTTCCTGGCCGCGGATGATCGGGCGGCCGACGCCGGCGCCGAAGAAGCTGGATTGCACGCCGGCTTCGCGTTCCAGGGTCTGGCCCAGGGTGCCGGCCTTGCGGGTATCCAGCTCGGCACCGGCCAGCACCGAAATCGGCCGTGCGACATCATCGATGGCGCTGCGCAAGGGCGAGGCGGTCACCTGCACGCGGTCGAGCTCCTTGGCCTCTTGGTGCGGATGTTCGTCGGCGTTCTGGGCCCGGCCCAAGGCGGGCGTCAACAGGGCGGCGATGGCAAGGGCAAGCGGCAGTCGGTTCATGGCTCGGGATTAGTCCTGTGGATGATGTTATTGTGTAACAGTTCGAAAAAAATGTTACTATGTAACGATACGGTTTGACAAGGCCTCAGTCCGCCATGCGTTTCCAGCATTTCCTCGATCGATTCGGTACCACCGCCTCCATGGTCTGCGCCGTCCATTGCGCGCTGCTGCCCGTGCTTATCTCGGTGCTGCCGGCGCTGGGGCTGGGCGTTCTGGCCATGAACGGCGTGGAATGGGGCTTTGTGGTGTTCGCCACCGTGCTCGGCCTGTTCAGCCTGTGGCTGGGCTACCGCCGGCACCGCGTGTATCGCGCCTTGGCGTTCCTGACGCCCGGCTTGGCCTTGGTCTGGCTGGGCGTGCTGGTGCCGCAGATCCACCTGCAGCCCTTGCGGCATGCGGTGGTGATGACCGCCGGCGGTACCCTGATCGCCATCGCGCATCTGGTCAACCTGCGCCTGAGCCACGGCCACGTGCACGACGCCAATTGCCGCCACGGGCACTGAATGCTTGGTTCAGGCGGCCCGTGATGGTACTCTATGGGCCTTAACTTCCAACCATATCCCTAGAAGGAACGCAATCATGGGCAAAGGCGACCGCAAGACCGCTAAAGGCAAACGCAACATCTCCAGCTACGGCAATGCCCGTCCGGGTACGGTCAAGAAGGCCGCCGTTGCGGTGAAGAAGGAAGCGGTGAAGAAAGCCGCGCCGGCCAAGAAGGCTCCGGCCAAGAAAGCCGC
>CAZRXZ010000182.1:0-3339 GCA_964604095.1 uncultured Arenimonas sp.
GGTTGTACTTGGCCACGCGGTCGCTGCGGCACAGCGAGCCGGTCTTGATCTGGGTGGCGGTGGTGGCCACGGCGATGTCGGCGATGGTGGTGTCTTCGGTCTCGCCCGAGCGGTGCGAGACGATGGCGGCGTAGCGGTTGGCGTCGGCCAGCGCGATCGCCTGCAGGGTTTCGGTGAGCGTGCCGATCTGGTTGACCTTGATCAGGATGGCGTTGGCCACCTGCTGGTCGATGCCGTCCTGGAAGATCTTCGGATTGGTCACGAACAGGTCGTCGCCGACCAGCTGCACCTTATTGCCGATCGACTGCGTCAGCAGCTTCCAGCCGGCCCAGTCGTCTTCGGCCATGCCGTCTTCGATGGTGACGATCGGGTACTTGCGGCTCCAGTCGGTCAGGAACTCGGCGAACTGCTCCGAACTCAGGCGCTTGCCTTCGCCCAACAGGTTGTATTTGCCGTTCTCGTAGAACTCGGTGCTGGCCACGTCCAGGCCCAGCAGCACGTCGTCGCCGGCGCTGTAGCCGGCCTTGGCGATGGCTTCCAGGATGGTTTCCAGCGCCTCTTCGTTGGAACGCAGGTCGGGCGCGAAACCGCCTTCGTCGCCCACCGCCGTGCTCAGGCCGCGGCCCTTCAGCACCGATTTCAGGCTGTGGAAGATCTCGGTGCCGGCGCGCAGCGCCTCCGAGAACGAATCGAAGCCGACCGGCAGCACCATGAACTCCTGCATGTCGACGTTGTTGTCGGCGTGCGCGCCGCCGTTGATGATGTTCATCATCGGCACCGGCAGCGACACCTCGCGGCCGCCGGCCAGATAGGCCCACAGCGGCAGGTTCTTGGCGGCGGCGGCGGCGTGCGCGGCGGCCATGGACACGCCGAGCAGCGCGTTAGCGCCGAGGCGGGCCTTGTTCTCGGTGCCGTCCAGGTTGATCAGGCGCTGGTCCAGGCCTTTCTGGTCGAACACGTCGAAGCCGGCCAAGGCCTTGGCGATTTCGGTGTTGACGTTGTCGACCGCCTTGCGCACGCCCTTGCCCAGGTAGCGGGTCTTGTCGCCGTCGCGCAGTTCGATGGCTTCCTTGGAACCGGTGGACGCGCCCGAGGGCACGGCGGCGCGGCCGACATGGCCGGAGGCCAGGGTCACTTCGGCTTCGAGGGTCGGGTTGCCGCGGCTATCGAGGATTTCGCGGGCGATGATCGATTGGATGGTGGTCATGGATGTCGGCTCGGGGTCGTGAAATGGATCGGATACGGTCGTTCGAAGGGATTACAGCGTGTCTTCCAGGAAGCCGCCGGCCTTGGCGATGCGGTCGATCTGCACCAGGCTTTCCAGCAGGGCCTTCATTTTCGGCAACGGCCAGGCGTTCGGGCCGTCGGAGAGCGCCACGTCCGGGTTCGGGTGGGTTTCCATGAAGATGCCGGCGATGCCGACCGCCATGGCCGCGCGCGACAGCACCGGCACGAACTGGCGCTGGCCGCCGGATTTTCCGTCGGCACCGCCCGGCAGCTGCACCGAATGCGTGGCGTCGAACACCACCGGGCAGCCGGTGTCGCGCATCACGCTCAGCGAGCGCATGTCGGACACCAGGTTGTTGTAGCCGAAGCTGGCGCCGCGTTCGCAGACCATGATCTGCGTGTTGCCGGTGGCCAGCGCCTTGGCCGCCACGTGCTTCATCTCCCACGGCGACAGGAACTGGCCTTTCTTGATGTTCACCGGCCGGCCGGCCGAGGCCACCTTCTGGATGAAATCGGTCTGCCGGCACAGGAAGGCCGGGGTCTGCAGCACGTCGACCACCGAGGCGACTTCGTCCATCGGCGTGTATTCATGCACGTCGGTCAGCACCGGCACGCCGAGCTGGCGCTTCACTTCCGCCAGCACCTTCAGGCCTTCTTCAAGACCCGGGCCGCGGAAGCTGGTGCCGGAGGTGCGGTTGGCCTTGTCGAAGCTGGACTTGAAGATGAACGGGATGCCGAGCGCCGAGGTGATTTCCTTGAGCTGGCCGGCGGTATCGAGCTGCAGCTGCAGCGATTCGATCACGCACGGACCGGCGATCAGGAAGAAGGGTTGCTCGAGGCCGACCTCGAATCCGCACAGTTTCATCGGCTTATCCTTGCGCGTGGCGCGCTTTGGCGTGGCGGGCGGCTTCGATGAAGCCGGTGAACAGCGGGTGTCCGTAACGCGGGGTGGACAGGAACTCCGGATGCGCCTGGCAGGCCAGGAACCACGGATGCGCCGGAATCTCGACCATCTCCACCAGCAGGCCGTCCATCGACTGCGCCGAAATGGTCATGCCGGCCTGCTCCACCGCGTCGCGGTAGGCGTTGTTGAATTCGTAGCGGTGGCGATGGCGCTCGGCCACCACCTCCTGGCCGTAGAGTTTATGGGCCAGCGTGCCCGGCTTCAGACGGCATTCCTGCAAACCCAGGCGCATGGTGCCGCCCAGGTCGGAGTCGGCGCTGCGGCGTTCGATCTCGCCCGAGGCGGTGCGCCATTCGGTGATCAGCGCGATGGCCGGATCGGCGCAGTGGCGGTCGATCTCGGTGGTGTTGGCGCCCGGCAGGCCGGCCTTGTGGCGCAGCACGTCGACCACCGCCGCCTGCATGCCGTAGCAGATGCCGAAATACGGGACGCCGTGTTCGCGGGCGTATTTGGAGGTCAGCACCTTGCCTTCGAAGCCGCGGTCGCCGAAGCCGCCCGGCACCAGGATGCCGTCGACGCCGGCCAGCACCGACACCCCGTCGGTCTCGACCTGTTCGGACTCCAGCCATTTCAGGCGCACGCGCGTGCGCTGGCGCAGGCCGCCGTGACGCAGCGCCTCGCCGATCGATTTGTAGGCGTCCTGGTGGTCGACGTATTTGCCGACCACGGCGATGGTGACCTCGTCGACCGGATGCTCGACCGCGTCGACCACCGCCTGCCACTCGTGCAGGTCGGCCGGGCCGACCTTGTCTTCCAGACGCAGGCGGCGGATGGCGATCTCGTCCAGACCCTGCTCGTGCAGGAACAGCGGCAGCTTGTAGATGGTGTCCACGTCCAGGCAGCTGATCACCGCCTCTTCCGGCACGTTGGTGAACAGCGCGATCTTGCGCCGGTCGCCGTCCGGCAGCGGGTGTTCGCTGCGGCACAGCAGGATGTCGGGCTGGATGCCGATGGAGCGCAGCTCCTTCACCGAGTGCTGGGTCGGCTTGGTCTTCAGCTCGCCGGCGGCGGCGATGTACGGCACCAGGGTCAGGTGCAGGAAGATGGCGCGTTCCGGGCCGCGTTCGCTGCGGATCTGGCGGATGGCTTCCAGGAACGGCAGCGATTCGATGTCGCCGACCGTGCCGCCGATCTCGACCAGGCCGACA
>CAZRXZ010000183.1:0-3329 GCA_964604095.1 uncultured Arenimonas sp.
TCACCATCGGCGACCGCAGCGTGGGCGGCCTGACCGCGCGCGACCAGATGGTCGGCCCGTGGCAGGTGCCGGTGGCCGACTGCGCCATCACCAGCGCCGATTTCGCCGGCGTGCACGGCGAGGCCATGGCCATGGGCGAACGCACGCCGGTGGCCTTGCTGGACGCCGCCGCCTCGGCGCGCCTGGCGGTGGGCGAGGCCATCACCAACCTGCTGGCCGCGCCGATCGCCGGTCTGGATGAAGTGAAACTCTCGGCCAACTGGATGGCCGCCGCCGGCCAAGCCGGCGAAGACGCCGCGCTGTACCACGCGGTGCAGGCGGTGGGCATGGAACTGTGCCCGGCGCTGGACATCAGCATCCCGGTCGGCAAGGATTCGCTCTCGATGCAATCGCGCTGGCAGGCCGACGGCGCCACGCACACGTCCAGCTCGCCGGTGTCGCTGGTGATCTCGGCGTTCGCGCGCGTGGCCGACGTGCGCGCGCAATCCACGCCGGTGCTGGAATCCGGCATCGAATCCGACATCTGGCTGATCGGCCTGGGCGCCGGCAAGAAGCGCCTGGGCGGCAGCATCCTGGCGCAGGTGCAGGACCGCTTCGGCGGCGAATGCCCGGACCTGGATTCGCCCGACCTGCTGGCGCGCCTGGCGCAGCTGGTGATCAGGGCGCGCGCGCAGGGCCTGATCCGCGCCTACCACGACCGCTCCGACGGCGGCGCCTTCGCGGCGTTGTGCGAGATGGCCTTCGCCGGCCGCTGCGGCCTGGACATCCACCTCGACCAGTGGGGCGAGGACGACCTGGCCTGCCTGTTCAACGAAGAGTTGGGCGTGCTGATCCAGGTGGCCAAGGAAGACCGCGCCGAATTCGCCGACCTGATCAACGCCTGCGAGCTGACCCAGTGCGCGCAACGCATCGCCAAGCCGACCGCCACCGACGCCATCCGCGTGCTGCGCGCCGGCGAGTCGGTCGCCGCCTGGTCCTGGCAGGTGCTGTTCGAGGCCTGGTGGTCGGTGACGCACGCCATGCAGAAATCGCGCGACAACCCCGAATGCGCCGACGCCGAATTCGCCGCCGCCAAGCGCTTCGACGCGCCCGGCCTGCACGCGCAGCTGGCGTTCACGCCGGACGCGCCGATGATCAATACCGGCGCCGCGCCGCGCGTGGCCATCCTGCGCGAGCAGGGCGTGAACAGCCAGGTGGAAATGGCCGCGGCCTTCACCCGCGCCGGTTTCGAGGCGGTGGACGTGCACATGTCCGACCTGATCGCCGGCCGCATCGATCTGGCCGGCTTCAAGGGCCTGGCCGCCTGCGGCGGCTTCAGCTACGGCGACGTGCTCGGCGCCGGCCGCGGCTGGGCCACCTCGATTCTGGAGCGCGAGATGCTGCGCGCGATGTTCGCCGAATTCTTCGCCCGCGAAGACAGCTTCAGCCTGGGCGTGTGCAACGGCTGCCAGATGCTGAGCCAGCTGAAGGCGCTGATTCCCGGCGCCGAAGCCTGGCCGCGCTTCCTGCGCAACCGCAGTGAGCAGTTCGAGGCCCGCCTGAGCCTGGTGGAAGTGGTCGAGTCGCCGTCCATCCTGCTGGCCGGCATGGCCGGTTCGCGTTTGCCGATCGTGGTCTCGCACGGCGAAGGCCGCGCCGAGTTCGCGTCCGAGGCCGACCAGGCCGCCGCGCGCGTGGCGATGCGCTTCGTGGACAACGCCGGCGATCTGGCCACGTCGTATCCGGCCAACCCGAACGGCTCGCCGATGGGCATCACCGGCCTGAGCTCGGCGGACGGCCGCGCCACGCTGATGATGCCGCACCCCGAGCGCGTGCACCTGAGCAAGCAGATGAGCTGGCATCCGAAAGAGTGGGGCGAGTTCTCGCCGTGGATGCAGTTGTTCGTGAACGCGCGGAAGTGGGTGGATTAATCCCCCTGCGCTTCGCGCATCCCCCTTTGCAAAAGGGGGAGGGCAATAGGTAGAAATGAAAAAGCCCGGCGATGCCGGGCTTTTTCTTTGCGCAGAACGCGGGTTACACGCTGCCGATGAAATCCTTCTTGCCGATGGCCACGCCGTTGTGGCGCAGGATGTTGTAGGCGGTGGTGACGTGGAAATAGAAGTTCGGCAGGCCGGCGTGGTGCGCGTAGTTCAGGCCGGTGTATTCGCGCTTGGTGTCGCCGCGCAGGATGACGATGTTCCGGGTTTCCGCGCCGGCGAATTTTTCGGCCGGAAGGGTGGCGAGGAAGTCGATGGTCTTGGCGATGCGGGCCTTGTATTCGGCCAGCGTGGTTTCGGTGTCCTCGAAGCTCGGCATGTCCACGTCGGCCAGGCGGGCGCTCACGCCTTTGGCGAAGTCGCAGGCGATCTGGATCTGCCGGCCGAGCGGGAACATGTCGGGCGCCAGGCGGGCGCCGAGGATGTTGCCGACGTCGCATTTGAGCGCATCGGCATGGGCTTGGGCTTTGTCCAGGCAGGCGTCGAGGGCTTTCAGGCCGCGGATGAAAACGGGTACGGTGGCGTCGAACAGGGCGGGGTTCATGGCAATCTCCAATCAGGGGGTGCCATCATCGCATATTTTGAAAACGGGCTGATATTTTTTGAATTACAAATAATCTTAGGTCCCGCTAAGGTACTTGAGCAGGTGCTCACGCATGACTGATCGCTGTTCGCCATAATGAGCCTCGCGATGATGGTTTGCACATAAAGCAACTACATTGTCGAGATTGTCCTTGCCATCCTCAGATAGCGGAATTACATGGTGAGTTTCCAAGAATATTCGACCATCTGGCATTTTAAATCCAGGCTGATCACACCACTGGCATTTACCCTGTGCTCTACGTAGGGCTTGTCGTCTAATATCTGCACTACGCTCCGGAACTTCTACTAAACGCGGACTACGTTTCGCGGTATCGTCTGAGGCTGGCGCAATAGAAAATTGGTCTAGGTAAGGTTCTGCAATTGCTCCACGGGTAACAATGGTTTCTCCAGTAGACCAGTCATAGCTAGTAACTGCCCAAGGTTCTTTGTCCAAAATTCGTCGTTCAACTTTAGACGCTTCTGAGTCAGGATTTGCAATTTCACGTCTTTTGCCATCACATACAACCACTTTTACTGGTAGTTTTTCGCGCCAAGCGAGCTGAATGGCAAGGTCAACTTCCCTGGCGCGACGACCCCAAGTAGCTTTGTCCTTTGATCGTTCAAACTGTATCGCTAGCTCACGGCAGTTAAGTTCTTGAAAAACGATGCCGTCATTTTCTTTTAGTTCGTCATACCAAAGATTCAGCACAATAAATTTTCCTGGCTCGATAAAAGTCCAGTTTCGCTGATTGACGCCCTACTTACGGACCT
>CAZRXZ010000184.1:0-3313 GCA_964604095.1 uncultured Arenimonas sp.
CCAGATGCCGGCTGTCCGGCAGCCACTGCGGCTTGATGCTGAAGCGGTCGGCCAGCGCCGGCTGGTATTCGCGGCCGCTGTCGAGCTCGACCACCGCCAGTTGCCAGGGCGCGTAATAGATCCACTTGCCGGCCTCGCTGCGCACATAGGCGATGCGGCGGCCGTCCGGGCTCCAGGCCGGGCGCGTTTCCCAGTACGGGTCGAGGTCGCTGCCCGGATAGCGGGTGCGCTGGGTTTCGGCGCCGCCGGCCTTGGCCTCGACCGTGAACAGATCCCAGTTGCTGTGCCGGTCCGGATCGTCGCCGCGCTTGCTGACGTAGGCGATTTGCCTGCCGTCCGGCGAGAACGCCGGCAGGAAGTGATCGAAGGCGCCGCGCGTCAGCGCCACCGGCCGGCCGCCGGCCACCGGCTGCAGATACAGATGCAGGCGGCGCTCATCCAGGATGCCGGCGTAATCCTCCAGGAACTGGAAACGCTCGGTCACGATCGGCGGCGGGTTCTTCGGCGCTTTCGCGGCCTTGCCCTGTTGCCAGGCCGGCGCATCCGGCACGATCAAGGCCAGCTGCCGGCCATCGGGCGACAGCGCGTAATCGGCCACGCCCTGCGGCACGCGCGTCAGCGCCACCGCCGGCGAACCGCCGTCGAGCGGCATACGCCAGACCTGCGGCAATGCCGCTTCGCCGGCATCGCTGAGGAAGAACACCTGGCGGCCGTCGCCGGCCAGCTGCGGTTGCCATTCGTTGTGCGGCGTGTCGGTCAGGCGCCGCGGCGGCGTACCGTCCAAGGCCACCGTCCACAGATCGCTGCGGAAGTCGTCTTCGCCCGGATCGGCGCGCTGCACCGAATACACCAGGCGCCGTCCATCGGGGCTGAACGCCGGATCGGACACATTCTGCAGGCGGTTGAGATCGCTCGGCTGGAACCCGCGCGCCGGCGGCGTGTCGGCCGCGGCCGCCGGCAAGCCGGCCAACACGAACGCGGCGGCGGACAAGGCATTCAGGAAGCGTGGGCGCATGGTCGGATTGTTATCGGGGCCAACGGGCATCATAATACGCACAGGGTCCCCGTAGCTCAGCTGGATAGAGCGGCTTCCTCCTAAGAAGCAGGTCGTGCGTTCGAATCGCGCCGGGGACGCCATTTCGCGCCGATGCCCGACACGCGCTAGAATCGGCCCATGTGCGGCCGTTTCGTCCAACTCCCGATCCACGCCGAGGCGCCTCTGCCCTGGCCGGCGTTGCGCGCCGATTTCGCCCTGTTGCCGGCACGCTACAACCTGGCGCCCGGGCAAAGCGCCGGGGTGCTGGTGCAGGACGGCGAGGCACCGGCGCTGCGCAAGATGCACTGGGGACTGATGCCGTTCTGGGCCAAGGAACTGGCGCTGGGCCAGCACACCTTCAACGCCCGCCTGGAGACACTGGACGACAAACCCGCGTTCCGCGCCGCGTTCAAGGCCCGGCACGCCGCGGTGCCGATGGCCGGCTACTACGAGTGGCGCTCCACGCCGGCGGGCAAGCAGCCCTACTATTTCCACCCCGAGCGCGCCGGCGACACCCTGTGGGTGGCGGCGCTGTGGGAACCGAAACATCCGTTGCTGGCGGACGACCGCGAAGGCAGCTTCACGCTGGTCACCCAGGCCGCCGACGGGCTGCCGGCCGAGGTGCATCCGCGCATGCCGGTGTTCCTCGAGCCGCGCGAAGTGGCGAAGTGGCTGACGCTGGCGCCCGGGCCGTCGATGCCGTTCCTGCTCACCCGCGCCCTGCCGGCGCTGAAGATGCATGCGGTGGCCAAACGGGTGAACGCCGGCCGCGAGGACGACGCGGCATTGATCGAGCCGATCGCCCCTGTCTGAGATTCACCCCGCATTGCCTGGCCGCGGCGATACAATGGCGCGACAAGGAGATTCCATGAAAAACGCCCTCACCGCCCTCGCCGTCCTGTTCACGCTGTCGGCCTGCAGCGAACCGCCCAAGCACCAGATCGTGTTCACCCACGAGGACACCTGCCGCATCCAGATCAACGACCTGCAATACGGCCAGGCCAACGACACCGACCGGCCCTGCCAGCGCATCACCGAAGACGGCGACACCGTGGCGGTGACGGTGAATTTCCTGAGCGAGACCTGCAACGCCTACCGCTACGACCGCATCGGCGCGCGCGAAGGCAGCGAAGGCGTGTTCGCGTTCAAGGCGGAGAACAACGAACCGAACCCGAACTGCCGCTTCATTCCGCAATACGCCGATCCGGCCGCGCAGTGGGTGCTGTTGACCCAGCCGCCGCCGGAAGACTGAGGCTCAGCGCGCGGCCTGCGCCTGCGGGCCGAACAGTTCGGACGCCGGACGCGTTTCCGGCAGGATGTAGACCGTGCCGTTGGTGCCGGCGAACTGACTGCGCACCACCTCGTCGAAGAAGCGCGCCGGCACGTTGATGCACCCGAAGGAGATGCGGTTGTCGTCCACGGTGGGGCTGTCCAAGCGTTGCTGGCGCGCCTCGCGCGGGTTGCCGGTGGCGACCCGATGCAGGGACAGCGCGGAATCGTAATCGACCCAGAGGATGTCCTCGCCCTTCAGGTTGCGCCCGATCTGCACGCGGAAGCGGCCGGCCGGGGTGATGCGCATCTCCGGCGTGATCTGCGACAGCGGCAGGCTGCCGATGCCGGGCACGTCCTCGTCGCCGACCGCCAGGCCGAGCAGCACCGGCGCCTCGCCGCGCAATCGGCCGCGGCCGTCGAACACGTAGACCCGGGCCGCGCGTTTGTCGATGACGGCGAACGGCAACTGGCCGTGATCGGCCACGCTCAATATCCAGGACGCCAGCGCTTCGGCATCGGCCGTGGGCTGCACGCCGGCGAAATCGGGCGCACCCGGCAGATGCGCCGGCGCGGCATTGCCGTTGCCGGTACCGATGGCGGGCGTGCGGCTTTGGGCCGCGGCGGCCGCTGCCAGACACAGCCAGAGAACGGCCGAAAACACGATTCGTGCGGGACGGAGGATCGGATGCATGGCGTATAGCTTAAGCAGGCGCGGCGGTTTTAGCCAGCCGCCGCCGCACCGCCGGCCAGCACGAACGGCAGGAAACGGCGCAGGCTCGCCTCCAGCAAAGCCGGATCCAGGCCCGGATCGCGCGTCTGGCGCACCTTCATGCCCTCGAACAGCAACTGCAGCAGCAGCGCCGCCTCGCAGGCGCGCGCCTCCGGCAGCGCATGGCCGCCGGTGTCGGTGCCGCGCATCAGCCACTGCACCAAGGCATTGCGCAGGTTCTGGTCGAAATGCCGGACCACGGCATGGATTTCCGGATCGCGGGTGGCTTCGGCCGA
>CAZRXZ010000185.1:0-3312 GCA_964604095.1 uncultured Arenimonas sp.
GCAGAAAGGAGGTCATCATGCAATTGCACATCACCGGACACCAGGTCGAGGTCACCCCCGCCATCCGCAGCTACGCCGAAGAGAAGATGGCGCGCGTCGGAAAGCACTTCGAGCACCACCTCGACATCAAGATGATCCTGTCCGTGGAGAAGCTGCAGCAACGCGCCGAAGCCACCCTGCACACCGCCGGCAAGCACCATTTCGCCGACGCCACCGCCGTCGACCTGTACGCGGCCATCGACCTGCTCGCCGACAAGCTCGACCGCATGGCGGTCAAGCTCAAGGAGAAGATGAAGGACCATCACCGCGGCGAATCCGCCGCCCGGCAGGAGAAGTTCGGCTAAAATCGCAGGACGTCCACGCCACCGGCCCGCCATGAACACCAGCATCAGCGCACGCGAGCTGTTCGACCAACTGCAGACGAGCCTGAACCTGCGCTGGTTGGCGGGCCGATCCGGCAAGGACGTGCGCACCGACCGCAACGAGCTGACGTCCAAGCGCCCGTCGCTCGCCGGTTACCTCAACGTCATCCATCCCAACAAAGTGCAGGTGTTCGGGCTGGCCGAACTGGCCTGGCTCGACCGCCTGGACGCGCGCCAGCGCTGGGAAGCGATCGCGCTGATCATCGAGCACAAGCCGCTGGCCTTGGTCATCAGCCAGGGCCAAGCCTGCCCGGACGACCTGCAGACGGCCTGCGAGGAAGCCGGCATCGCGCTCTGGGTCTCCGACCGGCGCGGCTTCGAATGCCTGAACCTGCTGCAGCACTTCCTGTCCAACCGCCTGGCGCCGCAGACCTCGCTGCACGGCGTGTTCATGGAGATCTTCTCGTTCGGCGTGCTGATCACCGGCGAAGCCGGGGCCGGCAAAAGCGAGCTGGCGCTGGAGCTGATCGGACGCGGCCACCGCCTGGTCGCCGACGACCAACCCGAATTCACCCAGATCACCCCGAGCATCATCGAGGGCAGCTGCCCGGCCCTGCTGCAGGACATGCTGGAAGTGCGCGGCCTGGGCATCATGAACATCCGCCAGATGTTCGGCGACACCGCGGTCAAGACCAGCAAATACCTGAAGATGGTGGTCAATCTGCTGCACTTCCGGCCCGAGCACAACGACGCCGCGTTCCGGCTGACCGGCACCGCCTCCAGCCAGCGCGTGCTCGACCTCGACATCCCGGTGTTCAACCTGCCGGTGGCGCCGGGCCGCAATCTCGCGGTGCTGACCGAAGTCGCGGTGCGCCTGCAGATCCTGCGCCAGCAGGGCAAGGATCCGGCCAACGACTTCATGGCCCGGCACCAGCAACTCCTCGACAACACCGACATCAGCCCATGAACGCCCCCACCGCCACCCTCATCATCGTCAGCGGCCTGTCCGGCTCCGGCAAGAGCGTCGCGCTGCGCACGCTCGAGGACCTCGGCTTCTACTGCATCGACAACCTGCCGGCCCGGCTGCTGCCCTCGACCGTGGCCGACATCGCCGCCGACATCGAGCACGGCGGCCGCCTCGCGGTCGGCATCGACGTGCGCAACCTGAGCCACGACCTGAGCCGGATGGGCCAGCTGCTGTCCGAGGTCAACGCCGCCGGCTACCAGACCCGCCTGGTGTTCTTCGACACCGAGGACGCGGTGCTGATCAAGCGCTTCTCCGACACCCGCCGCAAGCACCCGCTGTCGCTGCGCGGCCTGGCGCTGTCGGACGCCATCGCCGAAGAGCGCCGGCAGCTGCGGCCGCTGGTGGCGCTGGCCGACACCGTCATCGACAGCAGCGAACTGAACGTGCACCAGCTGCGCAAGCGCGTCATCGACGAGGTCCAGGACCACGCCGGCCAGGCGGTGTCGGTGCTGTTCGAATCGTTCGCCTACAAGAAAGGCGTGCCCAGCGACGCCGACTTCGTGTTCGACACCCGCTGCCTGCCCAATCCGCACTGGCTGCCGGCGCTGCGCCCGCTGTCCGGCAAGGACGCGCCGGTGCGCGCCTACTTCGAGGCCGACGAGACGGTGCGCGCCTACCTCGCCCAGGTCACCGCCTTCATCGACGCCTGGCTGCCGCGCTTCGAATCCGAAAGCCGCAGCTACCTGACCGTGGCCTTCGGCTGCACCGGCGGCCGGCACCGTTCGGTGTACCTGGCCGAGAGCCTGGCCCGGCACTGCACCGCGCACGGCCGTGATAAGGTAATGGTCCATCACCGGGAATTGGAGTGAGCATGGCAGAGCGGACGCTCAAGGTAACGGCGGAAAACGGACTGCACGCGCAGGCCTCGGCCAAGGTGGTGCAGACCCTGAGTCATTTCGGCTGCAGCGTCAGCTTCAGCCTGGGCGGCCGCGAGGTCAACGCCAAGAGCATCATGGGCGTGATGCTGCTGGCCGCCGGCCCGGGCCGCGAGATCCTGGCGCGCGCCGATGGCCCCGACGCCGAGCAGGCCCTGGACGCGCTGCAACGCCTGTTCGATTCCCGCTTCGGGGACTGAGCGTCGACGGCTTTCCCTCACCGGCGTTTGCGCCGATAATATCCCGGTCACCGGGAGAGCCGCATGGTTGAACACGTCCGTCACGCCAGAACGGCGCAGCAATTGCGCCTGCTCTCCGACGCGCTGGATTCCGGCCGTCTGGGACCGGTGCGGCGTCTGGTCAACATCCTGTCGCCGGCCGAAATCGGCAATCTGCTGGAATCGCTGCCCGCCGCCAAACGCAACATCGTCTGGGGCCTGGTCGATCCCGAGGACGACGGCGAGGTGCTGGTGCACGTCGGCGAGGACGTGCGCGAAAGCCTGATCGCGGAGATGGACCAGGACGAGATCATCGCGGCGGTCGAGGACCTCGACCTCGACGACCTGGCCGACCTGATCGACGACCTGCCCGACACCGTCATCGACGAAGTGCTCAAGTCGATGGACCGCGACCACCGCGAGCGCCTGGAGCAGGCGCTGTCCTATCCCGAGGATTCCGCCGGCCGCCTGATGAACACCGACGTGGTGACCGTGCGCGCCGACGTCAGCATCGACGTGGTGCTGCGCTACCTGCGCCTGCGCGGCGAGCTGCCGGAACACACCGACCACCTGTACGTGGTCTCGCGCCGCAACCAGTACATCGGCCGCATCCCGGTCAGCGACCTGCTGACCAAGGACCCGGCGACGCCGGTCAACGAGCTGATCGACGACGAGCAGCCGGGCATCCCGCTGGAAACGCCCGACAGCGAGGTCGCGGCCCAGTTCTCCGACCACGACTGGATCTCGGCGCCGGTGGTCGACGCCAACAACATCCTGCTCGGCCGCATCACCATCGACGACGTGGTCGACATCATCCGCGCCCAGGCCGA
>CAZRXZ010000186.1:0-3306 GCA_964604095.1 uncultured Arenimonas sp.
CCGCATCACCATCGACGACGTGGTCGACATCATCCGCGCCCAGGCCGAACACCAGATCCTGTCGGCCGCCGGCCTGGACGAAGACGAAGACATGTTCAGCCCGGTGCCGCGCGCCGCGCGCCGGCGCATGCTCTGGTTGGGCATCAACCTGGCCACAGCGTTCCTGGCCGCGTCCGTGGTCGGCCGCTTCGAGGCCACCATCGAGAAAGTGGTGGCGCTGGCCGTGCTGATGCCGATCGTGGCCGGCATGGGCGGCAACGCCGGCACCCAGGTGCTGGCGCTGATGGTGCGCGCCCTGGCCTTGGGCCAGGTCGGCGCCGCCAACGCCGGCATCCTGCTCTGGAAGGAAGTGCGCGTGGCGCTGTTGAACGGCATCGTGCTCGGCGTACTGTTGGCCGCCGTGGTCTTCCTCTGGTTTGGCGACTGGAAGCTTTCGCTGGTGATCTTCACCGCGCTGGTGGTCAACCTGCAGTTGGCCAGCCTGGCCGGCGTATTGGTGCCGCTCACCATCAAGCGCATGGGCTTCGACCCGGCCTTGGCCAGCGGCATCTTCCTGACCACCGTCACCGACGTGATGGGCTTCCTGACCTTCCTCGGTCTGGGCAGCTGGATCCTGGTCGGCTCCGCGGCCGGATGATGTCCGGTCCGCGCCCCGCCGCGCAGACGGCCGTCGTCGTCACCGCGCACGCGGCCATCGCCGTGCTGGCTTGGGCGGCCGGCCGCGCCGGGCCGCCGCACATCGGCCTGCTCACCGTGGTCGGCGCCTTGCTCGGCGTGGCGCTGTACCATGCCGCCTTCGGCTTCACCTCGGCGTTCCGGGTACTGTTGGCCGACGGCCGCAGCGCCGGCTTCCGCGCGCAACTGGTGATGCTCGGCAGCGCCTGCCTGCTGTTCTTTCCGGCGCTGGCCGCCGGCTCGCTGTTCGGGCAGTCCGTGCAGGGCTTCGTATCACCGGCCGGGCTGTCGGTGGCGGTCGGTGCCTTCCTGTTCGGCATCGGCATGCAACTCGGTGGCGGTTGCGCCTCGGGCACCCTGTTCAGCGCCGGCGGCGGCAGTACGCGCATGCTGCTCACCCTGGCTTTCTTCATTCTCGGCTCGGTGCTGGGCGTGTTGCACCAAGCCTGGTGGAAAGCCCTGCCCGGGCTCGGCCCGGTATCGCTGATCGAAGGCCTGGGCTGGTTGCCGGCGCTACTGCTGAATCTGGCGGTGTTCGCGCTGGCCTACTTCGTCGTAACGCGCATCGAACGCCGACGCCACGGCGCGCTCGAATCCATCCGGCACACGCCCGCCGGCGCGTTCCGGCAAGGCCCATGGCCGCTGCTGGCCGGTGCCTTGGCGCTGGCCTTGCTGAATTTCGCCACCTTGTATCTGGCCGGCCGTCCTTGGGGCATCACTTCGGCCTTCGGCCTGTGGGGCGGCAAGTTGCTGCAAGGCATGGGCTTGCCGGTGTCGGGCTGGGCGGGCTTCGAACAACCGGCGATGCGCGAGGCCCTGGCCGGCAGCCTGCTGACCGACATCACCTCGATGATGGACATCGGCCTGGTGCTCGGCGCCTTTCTGGCGGCCGGATTGGCCGGCAAATTCCGCCCCGAATGGCGCATCCCGCCGCGGCAATGGCTGGCCTGTATGCTCGGCGGCCTGTTGCTGGGCTACGGCGCGCGCATCGCCTACGGCTGCAACATCGGCGCGTTCTTCAGCGGCATCGCCTCGGGCAGCCTGCACGGCTGGCTGTGGATCGCCTGCGCCCTGGTCGGCAACGCGGCCGGCATCCGGCTGCGGCCGTGGTTCGCGCTGGCGGTGCCGAACCGCGGCTGATCCATGCGCGCCGTCGCGTTCGGCCTGTTGGCCGTGAACCTGTGCGCCGTGGCGCTGTACGCCTGGGACAAACACGCCGCACGCCGCGGGACACGGCGCGTGCCGGAAGCCCGCCTGCACCTGCTGGCCCTGCTCGGCGGTTGGCCGGGCGCCTGGCTGTCGCAGCGGCTGTTCCGGCACAAGACGCGCAAGGCCGCGTTCCAATACCGTTTCATCGCGTGCGCGGCGCTCAACCTGGCGGTGCTGGGGCTCTGGTTCTGGCCTTGAAGCGCGCGGCTCAGGCGCGATTGCGTTCGTCCAAGGTCAGCGCGACCTTGTCGCGCAGATAGGTCGGCTCGATGCGCTGCGGCGCCACGGCCAGACCGGCCTGAATGCCGTATTCGCCAAGCGCCAGCAAGGCCGCCGGTTGCGGCAAGGCCTCGGCGTCGATGCGCTGCATGGCCGCGCGGAACGCCGCCGGCAGACGCGCGGCATACGCGGAAAAACCCGAGCCCGCGCCGATCCAGTCGCCGTCGGCCGGCAACACCGCATCTTCCGGCGCCAGCAGGCGCTCCGGCGCCAGTGCCGTCGCCACGCCGTCGCGCTTGCGGTAAAAGCCCACGTAGCACTCGCCCATGCGCGCGTCCATCACCACCGCGATCGGGCCATCATGCGGCTGCGCCTGCGCGATGGCGGCCAAGGTCGACACCGGCACCACCGGCAGGCCGAGCGCCAAGGCCATGCCCTGCGCCAGCGACACGCCCAGGCGCACGCCGGTGAACGCGCCCGGGCCGATGCCGACCGCGATCGCCTGCAGATCGGACTTGGCCAGGCCGGCCTGCGCCAGCAATGCATCGCACCAGGGCAGCACGCAGTCGGTATGCCGGCGCGGCGTCAGCTCGAAACGGCCGGTATGCACGCCGCCGGCCGACAGGCCGACCGCGCAGGCTTCGGTGCTGGTATCGAAGGCGAGCAGGTTCATGCCGGCACTTTAGCAAAGAATTCGCGCACGTCGTCGAGTTCGCGCGTGCGCGGGAACGGCGGCAGGGACTGGATGAAGATGCGGCCGTAGGGCTTGCTGACCAGGCGGGTGTCGCCCATCATCAGCACGCCGCGGTCCTCGAAGCTGCGGATCAGGCGGCCCACGCCCTGCTTGAGCGCGATCACCGCCGACGGGATCTGCTCCTGCGCGAACGGATTGCCGCCGCGCTGGCGCACCGACTCCAGCCGCGCCTCCAGCACCGGATCGTCGGGGGCGGCGAACGGCAGCTTGTCGATGATGACCAGGCTCAGGGCCTCGCCGGCCACGTCCACGCCCTCCCAGAAACTGGCGGCGCCGAGCAGCACGCCGTTGCCGGATTCGCGGAAGCGCTCGAGCAGCTCCATGCGCGGTGCGGTGCCCTGTACGAACAGCGGCCACGGTCCGCCTTCGAGCTTCTGCGCCGCCGACTTCAGCGCGCGGTGCGAGGTGAACAGCAGGAAGGCACGGCCCTTGGAGGCTTCCAGCACCGG
>CAZRXZ010000187.1:0-3291 GCA_964604095.1 uncultured Arenimonas sp.
ACGCGGTGTTCCTGCGGCACCTGGACGGCCTGCGCGGCAAGCCGCTGGACCGCGACGACATCGAGCGCCGGATCCGCGCGATGTACGGTCAATACCCGCTGGAGCTGGTCAGCTACGCGGTGCAGCGGCGCGAGGGGCAAAGCGGGGTGGTGGTCAGCGTCGAGCCCGACGGCATCGGCCGCACCGCCGGCGAGTTCGGCTTGAACTTCAGCGGCAATTCCGACGGCCGGTTCCTGTTCAACTTCACCGCCGGCCTGCTGCAGGCGCCCTTGAACGCCTCCGGCGGCGAGCTGCGCAGCCTGCTGACCTTGGGCGACGAACCGGGCCTGGTCACCGAATGGTACCAGCCGCTGTCGGCCGCCAGTCCGTATTTCGCCGATATGCGCGTGGGCTATCAGAAATCGCTGACGTCCTTGGTCGACGACAGCGGCCAGGTGCTGGCCGATTACGCCTTGCCGCGGACGTTCCTGCACGCCAAGTTCGGCCGCGCCTACGGCAACTGGGGCGAACTCAGCGTCGAGGCGATCGTGGCCAACGGCGAACTCACGCGCCGGGTCGGATCGCCGCTGTTGCCCGACCTGGATTTCCAGGTGCGCGAACTGGCGCTGAATTTCCGCATCGACCGGGTCGATTCGCTGTATCTGCCGCGTTCGGGCTATCTGCTGGATTTCAGCCAGGTGTCGGCCGAGCGCGCCTGGGGCAATGCCGACAGCTATCGCCAAGTCGACCTCGACTTCCTGTACGCCGATGCCATCGGCCGGCATTCCGGTTTCGGCGGCCTGCGTTATCACGCCAATTACGACGGGCGTTCCGGCTTTCCGGGTTGGCATGCGGTCGGCGGCGTGACCCGCTTCGCCGGCTACCAGCCCGAACAGCGTTACGCCGAGAACTACGGATTGGCCTATCTGGGCTATACCTACGAGCTGGGCCGCCTGCTCGGACGCCCGGCGGTGCTCGGCGGTACGCTGGAAACCGGCAAGATCTGGTTCGGCGAAGACCTGCAGGGCTCGGGCTACACCGGCTTCGCCGGCTGGCAGACGCACGCCAGCGTCTACTTCGGTTTCGATTCCTGGCTGGGCCTGCTGATCATGGGCTACGGACGCAGCGATGCCGGCGAGGGCAACCTGTTCATCGAGCTCGGCCGCACGCGTTGAGCGCGCTCAGAGGCTTTTGACGAAGTAGCGGTCGCAACCGCCGTGGCCGGTGTCGCCCATCGGCTTGTCGAGCGAACGGAAGCCGGCTTTCTGGTACAGCGCGATGGCGCTGTCCATGCCGCTCAGGGTTTCCAGGTAGCACAGTTCGAAGGCGAATTCGCGGGCTTTGGCCAGGCAGGCCTCGATCAGCGCCATGCCGGCGCCCTGGCCGCGCAGGGCCGGCAGGAAATACATCTTGCGCAGCTCGCAGATGCGCGGGTTGCTGGCGCCTTCCAGCGGCGCCACGCCGCCGCCGCCGAGCACCTGGCCCTCCAGCTCGACCACGAAATAGGCGCAGCGCGGCGCGTTGTAGGCCTTGCTCATCCAATCCACTTCCGGGTCCTTGATGGCGAAGCCGTCGCCGCCGGCGCCGAATTCGGGCATCACGGTGCGGATGATGTAGGCCATGCGCGCGTCGTCGTGCGGCGTGATCGGGCGGATTTTCCAGTTCCGTGGTTTCATGCGTGCAGGGCCCGGTTGGCTTTGCTGGGGGATTGGCGGCCGAGCTTGGCG
Source organism: uncultured Arenimonas sp. (assembly GCA_964604095.1). GTDB lineage: Bacteria > Pseudomonadota > Gammaproteobacteria > Xanthomonadales > Xanthomonadaceae > Arenimonas. The sequence continues at coordinate 1,707 of CAZRXZ010000187.1, forward strand.
CTCAGCCAGGCGCCGGTTTCGACCAGTGTAGCCAAGTCGACGCCGGTGTCAAAACCCATGCCGTGCAGGGCGTACACCAGGTCTTCGGTGGCCAGGTTGCCGCTGGCGCCTTTGGCGTACGGACAGCCGCCGGTGCCGGACACCGACGCATCGACGGTGCGCACGCCGGCCTCCAGGCAGGCGAATACGTTGGCCAGCGCCTGGCCGTAGGTGTCGTGGAAATGCACGGCCAGCGCGGCCATCGGGATTTCCGCGGCCACCGCCTGCAGCATCGCGCGCGCCGCCTTGGCGGTACCGACGCCGAGGGTGTCGCCGAGCGAGATCTCGTAACAGCCCATGGCGTGCAAGCGCGCCGCCACACGCACCACTTCGGCCACCGGCACCGCGCCCTGGTACGGGCAGCCGAGCACGGTCGAGACGTAGCCGCGCACGGCCACGCCGTCGGCGCGGGCGCGTTCCAGCACCGGTTCGAAACGCTGCAGGCTTTCCTCGATGCCGGCGTTGATGTTCCGGCGGGTGAAGGCCTCCGAGGCGGCGGTGAACACCGCCACCTCGCGCACGCCGCAGGCCAGCGCGCGTTCGTAACCCTGCAGGTTCGGCACCAGCACCGGGTAGCGGCGGCCGTCGTCGCGCGGCAATTGCGGGAACAGCTCGGCGGCGTCGGCCATCTGCGGCACCCATTTCGGGCTGACGAAGGCGGCGGCTTCGATGGTGCGCAGGCCGCTGGCGGCCAGGCGCCGGATCAGTTCCAGTTTGTCGGCGGTGGCCACGAACACGGCTTCGTTCTGCAGGCCGTCGCGCGGCGAGACCTCCACGATGCGGACCGACTCAGCCATCGCGCGGCTCCCATTGCAGGATCGGCGCGTCGGCGTCCAGGATGCGGCCGGGTTCGGCCAGCAGCGCCTGCACCGTGCCGGCGGCCACGGCCTTGATGCTCAATTCCATCTTCATCGCCTCCATCACCGCCACTTCATCGCCTTCGGCCACGCGCTGCCCGGGCGCGACCTTCAGCAGCACCAGTTTGCCGGGCATCGGCGCGCGGGTGAAACCGTCGGAGCCGGCGGCGCTCTCGGCGGCGTCCGCGCCCGGCAGTTGCCGCCACCAGTGCGTGCGCCGGCGGCCGTCGTGCACGGTCAGCGCCTCGCCGTCGTGGAAGGCGTGCAGTTCGATGTGCCGGCCGTCGACGGCGAGCGACAGCCGCTGCATGTCGCCGTCCCGGATTTCGGCGCGCAGCATCCGGCCCTCGCAGGCGACATGCCATTCACCGCCGGCCAGATGGCACAGATGGGTCCGGTAGGCATCGTCGTGCCGCAGGCGGATGCGGAAACGGCCATGGCCCTCGGTACGCCAGAAGTCGCGCGCCTGCCAGGGGTCGGCGACGCCCTCCGGCTGCGCGGCTTCGGCGCGTTTCAGGCTGAAATAGGCGGCCGCCAGCCGATGGCTGTCGGGCGGTTCGCCGTCGTCGGCGAGCACGTCGTCCAGATGCCGGTCCAGATAGCCGGTATCGATCTCGGCGCGCTGCACCGAGGGATGCGCGATGAGCCGTTCCAGGAACGCGATGTTGCTCGGCAGCCCGGCGCTGTGG
>CAZRXZ010000188.1:0-3288 GCA_964604095.1 uncultured Arenimonas sp.
CGCCGCGGCGCTCGCGCCAGTCGTTGGTCTGCAGTTCATACACGGCGCGGATGCGCGCCGGCGGCGCCTGGCCGACATAGCCGCCGAACTGGATGGCGTCGATGCTCCGCGCCGAGCCGGGCAACGCCAAACGCAGTTTCAGATGCCGGTCCTTGAGCACGCGCCAGTCCAGCACGCCGAATTCGTTGTCGAACAGCGGCGGCGCGAAGCCCTGCCCCCATGGACCGGCGCCCTGCAGCAGCAGCGCGGTCTCGCGCTCGAGCTCGTGCTCGGCCAGGGCGCCGTCGCTCCAGAACACGCCCTGCAAGGCATCCGGCGCGATCCACGCCCGGGCCACGGCTTGGAACGCGGCGCGGAAATCCGGCAGGTGATCGGCCGGCAGGCTCAGGCCGGCCGCCATGGCATGGCCGCCGAAACGCGAAATCAGGCCCGGATGCAGGGCGTCGAGATGCGCCAGGGCGTCGCGGATATGGAAGCCGGCAATGGAACGCGCCGAGCCGCGCAGTTCTTCGCTACCCGGCTCGCTGGGCGCGAACACCAACGCCGGCCGGTGCCGGCTGTCCTTCACCCGCGAGGCCACCAGCCCGATGATGCCCGGGTGCCAATGCGGCTGGAACAGCAGCACGGCCGGTCCGGCGTCCGTCGCGTCATCCGTTACCGACGCCAACACCTGCTCCGCCTCCTGCAGCATGTCCTGTTGCAGCTCCTGGCGTTCCTGGTTGATGGCGTGCAACGACTCGGCCATATCCATCGCCCGCGCGCCCTCCTCGGCCAGCAGGCACTCGATGCCGAGCGCCATATCCTCCAGACGCCCGGCGGCGTTGATTTTCGGACCGATGCGGAAACCGATGTCGACCTCGGTGAGCTTCGCCAGCTCGAGGCCGCTGACCGCCGCCAAAGCCTTGATGCCCGGCTGGCAACGCCCCTGCCGGATGCGCGCCAGGCCGGCACGCACCAGGCGCCGGTTGTTGGCGTCGAGTTTGACCATGTCGGCGACCGTGCCGACGGCGACCAGATCCAGCAAGCCGGACAAGTCGGCATCCGCGCCCGGCAAGCCGTGCTCGCGCAGGCGACGGCGCGCCGCCAGCAACAGGTAGAACATCACGCCCACGCCGGCCAAGGCCTTGCTGGCGAAGGCACAGCCGGGCTGGTTCGGATTGACGATGGCGTCGGCGTCGGGCAAGCGCTCGCCCGGCAGGTGATGGTCGGTGATCAGCACCCGCCAGCCGAGCGCCTTGGCGCGCGCCACCCCGGGCAGACAGGCGATGCCGCTGTCGACCGTGATCAGCAGCTCGGGCTGCAGCGGAACCAGCTCCTCGACCAAACCCGGCGTCAGCCCGTAACCGTGCAGCACCCGGTGCGGCACCTTGAAGCAAACCTGACGCGCGCCCAGCATCGACAGACCGCGCACCGCCACGGCGGCGCCGGTGGCGCCGTCGCAGTCGAAATCGCCGACCACCACGATGCGCCGGTCCTCGGCGATCGCATCCAGCAGGAGTTCGACGGCCGCATCCAGTCCGAGCAAGGCGCCCGGCGGCAACAGGTGCGCCAGCGCAAGATCGGCCTCTTCCGGCGATTGCAGGCCACGGGCCGCGTACAGCCGGCTCAGCAAGGGCGAGGCATGCAGGGCGGGCACGGATTCGGGCAGGGGGCGGCGGCAGATCTTCGGACTGTACGGCATGCGCTCATTGTACCGCCCACGTTGCGCTAGGCGGCACACGGACCTGTCAGGAAAGCCCGAAGCGCGGCTCGGAATTCAGGCCAGCACCGGTATCCGTCGCGCCCACAGGCGCCAACGGTAAGCCGGCCGCCAATGCCATAGGCCGCCGTCGGCGAAATCGAAGACGCTGTCGTGACGGGCGTCGAACTGGGCTTCGACCTGACTCCAATCGCGTACCCGACGCAGGTCGCGGAGCTCGCCCCCGCCGTCGGCCGTGCCCTGCGCGGCCAATGCGCGGATGTCCCACGCCGCCGGATCGACGCGGGCGAAGCCATGCCGTACGGCAGAGGGCAAGGCGCCCTGCCCCCAGAACCACAGCGCGTTGAGCGTGGCCAAGCCGCGCCGTTGGCGTTCGACGTTCAGCGGATGGTTGTACAGGATCACCTGGCATTCGTTGAACAGCGCCGCCCAGCGACGCTCGGCCGGCAGGTGTTCGGACAGCGTGCAACCCAGCATGTCCGGAGCCGGGGTGAATGCCGGCAGGGGCGCATCGGCCTCGGCCTGGATGAAAAGCCGGCCGTCGCCGGCGAACAAGCCCAAGCCGGCATCGGCGAACACCGGCGCCAGCGCCTGGTGGATGGCCTCGATATCGCCAGCGGAAACCGACAGCGTATCCCACGCCATCAGCCGGGCGTCGCGCATCTCCATCTGCAGGTGCACCGGGTCGGCCAACAGCCAGCGGCGGCCGCCGGCATCGCCGAACGCGGCCTGGCGGCACAGGGCCGCCAGCGGCCAGCCTGCCGGCTCGCAACGGAAGTGCCGCTGCAGCTGCGCGCGCTCTCCGGCCTCGCCGGTGTGTTGCCGGAAACGGCGCGCGCACCGGGCGAATTCGCGAGAAATCGCCTGCCCGGCGAAACGCCGGCGCTCCGGCAACAGCAGGACGCGCGTGCCGCCCGGCATGTCAGTCGAGGTAACGGACCGCGGTGATTTCGTATTCGCGGCTGCCGCCCGGGGCCTGGATGGTGATGGCATCGCCCTCGTGTTTGCCGATCATGGCGCGCGCGATCGGCGAGGATACCGAAATCAGCTGCTGTTTGATGTCGGACTCCAGGTCGCCGACGATGGTGTAGGTCACCACCGCGTCGGACTCCAGGTCGGCCAGCTCCACGGTGGCGCCGAACACCACCTTGGTGCCGGCCTTGAGCTTGCCGACTTCGATGACCTGGCAGTGCGACAGCGCGTATTCGAGCTCCTGGATGCGGCCTTCGATGAAGCCCTGCTGCTCGCGGGCGGCGTGGTATTCGGCGTTTTCCTTCAGGTCGCCGTGGCCGCGGGCCTCGGCGATGGCTTCGATCACCTTCGGACGCTCGACCGACTTCAGGCGCTCCAGCTCCTCGCGCAGGCGCACGGCGCCTTTGTGGGTCAAGGGCACGATGCCGCTCATGCGCGCAGCTCCGCATGCAGTTCCTGCAGGGAGCGCACGACGGGATTGCCGCGGGTCTCCATCGACTGCACCAGCGCCTTGGCGCCCGGAATGGTGGTGGAATACACCAGACGGTGCTGCAGGGCCTCGCGGCGGATCGAGAACGAGTCGGCGATGGCCTGCTTGCCCTCGGTGGTGTTGATGA
>CAZRXZ010000189.1:0-3286 GCA_964604095.1 uncultured Arenimonas sp.
GCCGATGAACTGCACGTCGGCGCGGGATTTGGCGAAGGCGTTGAAATCCGGGATTTCCTTCAGGCAGGGCGCGCACCAGGTGGCCCAGAAGTTCACCACCACCCATTTGCCGCGGTGGTCGGCCAGATTGAAGGTGCCGCCCTGGAAGGTCTCGACCGTCAAGGCCGGCCGTTCTTTCGAGGAGGCCGGCTTGGCGGCGGCCGGCGGCGCCGGGCCAGCGGGCGCGGCGCTCTGTTCGGCGCCGCAACCGGCCAAGGCCAGCAGCAGCAGCAGGGAAATCGGTCGTTTGCTCATGGTGCGGGGCCTTGGAAACAGTCGGAGAGGGGGCGCTGCAAAGGCGCCGCCAGGGCGTCGCGCAGTACCGCGATTATAGGCAATACGCGGGCATCGATGTCGTCCCCCCGTGAAGGCAGTTCCGCCTCGCCGGCCGGCACGCGCAGGCCGAGCCCTTGCTGCAGGTCGAGCAGGCGGAATCCATCCAGCGGCGCGGCCAACCACCAGTGGTTGTGGTTGTCGCACTGCACCAGGTCGATGCGCGCCAGGCCGTCCAGGTAGGCGCGCAGCATCGGTTCGGCGATATGCGGCTCGAGCGCGGCCAGAGCGTCGAAGGACGGCCGCGTGCCGCGCCGTTCGGCCTCGACCAAACGCGCCAGCAGACGCAGCACCCAGTACATGTCGATGCCGCGCGCCTGCCGGACGCTGCGGGGACGGTAGCGGAACGAGGACAGGGTGGCGGCGATCGAAGCGCCGAGCAGGACCACCACCCAGGCCGAATACAGCCAGACCAAGGTGATCGGCACCAGCGCCATGGCGCCGTAGATCTGCTCGAACGAGACCGAGCCCAGATAGACCACGAACAGCCACTTCAGCAGCTCGAACAGCAGCAGCGCGACCGCGCCGCCCGCGGCCGCGTAGCGCAGCGGCACGTCGCGGTGCGGAATCAGCCAGTACGCGCCGGTGAAGGCGGTGAACTCAAGTAGCCAGGGCGCCAGCCGCAGCCCGAGGCCGTCCAGCGACGACGGCGCGTAGGCGGCCAGGTTGACGTAGACGCTGAGCGCCGAATTCAGCGCCATCAGCGCCACCACCGCCAGCGAACCGAGCGTGAGCAGGCCCCAATACGCCAGGAAGCGAAGCAGCTTCGGCTTCGGCGAAGGCACCCGCCAGATGCGGTTGAAGGCCTTCTCCACGCTCCACATGGTCAGCCCGACCGACAGCGCCAATGCCAGGATGCCTTTGGCCGGCAGGCCGCGTGCGCTGCCGGCGAAGGCGCGCAACGCGCTTTCCAGCTCCTGCGCCACGCCCGGCACGAAATTGGCGAACACGAAATCGGCCGCCTGCTGGGTCCATTGGTCGAAGATCGGGAACGCCGACAGCACCGCGAACACCACTGCGGCGAACGGCACCGCCGCCAACACGCTGGTGTACGAGAGCGAACCGGCGGCCTCGAAGCAGCGGTCGTCGATGAAGCGGCGCAGCAGGTATCGGCTGAAATTGCCGAGCCGGTCGACGGTTTCGGCGTGCGGTCCTTCGAGCAGCTTTGTTTTCAGCCGGTGCATTGCTAAAGTATAACAACGCAACCCGCAAGGCGCCCCGATGACGGAAATCCTGGTCCTGTACTACAGCCGCAACGGCTCGGTCGAAACGCTCGCCAACCACATCGCCCGCGGCATCGGCCAGGCCGGCGGCGTGGCGCGCCTGCGCACCGTGCCGCCGGTGTCGCCGAACCACGAGGCCTCGGCGCCGGCGGTGCCCGACGAGGGCGCGCCGTACGTCAGCAAGCGCGATCTGGCCGAATGCGCCGGCATCGTGCTCGGCAGCCCGACCCGCTTCGGCAACATGGCCGCGCCGATGAAGTATTTCCTCGACAGCACCGGCGCCGAATGGGCCAGCGGCACCCTCGCCGGCAAGCCGGCCGCGGTGTTCACCAGCACCTCGACCCAGCACGGCGGCCAGGAATCGACCCTGCTCAGCATGATGTTGCCGCTGTTGCATCACGGCTGCGTGCTGGTCGGCATCCCGTTCACCGAGGCCCGGCTGACCGACACCCGCACCGGCGGCACGCCGTACGGCGCCAGCCATGTCAGCGGCGCCGATTCCAAGGCGCCGTTCAGCGAGGACGAAACCGAACTGGCGCGCGCCTTGGGCGCACGCGTCACCGCCATCGCGCGGAAGCTGGCGGCGTGAGCCTGTCCAAGCGCTACGCCCTGCTCGGCGTGTTCGGCATGCTGGTCTGGCAGTGCCTGTGGCAGCTCCGGCTGTCGCCGTCCGAGGTGTTTCCGCCGGCGGTGGCCACCGGCCTGGCCGTGGCGCCGATGCTGCCGGCCGCGCTATTGGCCGTGTTGGGTCGGCCTTCGGCGGTGTTCTGGGCCGGTGTGGCCTCGCTGCTGTATTTCAGCCACGCCATCACCGAGCTGTGGACCACGCCCGAACTGTGGCCGTTGGCCTTGGTCGAACTGCTCCTGGCGCTATGGATCATCCTGTGCGGCAACTGGGACGGCCTGCAGGCCAAAGTGTTCAGCCGGCTGCGGGGCAGAAAGGGGTAAAATGCCGGTCTCGCTTCGGAGACCCGCATGAACTCGTTACTGATCCTCACCACCGGCGGCACCATCGACAAGATCTACTTCGACGACAAGTCCGACTACCAGGTCGGCGAGCCGCAGATCGGCCGCATCCTCAAGGAACTCGGCGTGGTCATCCCGTTCACCGTGCTGCCGGTGATGCGCAAGGACAGCCTGCACATCGACGCCGACGACCGCCAGGCGCTGAAAGCGGCGATCCAGGCCCGCGACGAGAGCCACATCCTGATCACCCACGGCACCGACACCATGGTGGAGACCGCCAGGGTGCTGGCCGAAATCCCCGGCAAGACCATGGTGCTGACCGGCGCGCTGAACCCGGCCAGCTTCCGCGGCTCGGACGCCGAATTCAACATCGGCACCGCCGTGGGCGCCGTGCAATGCCTGCCGCCGGGCGTCTATATCGCCATGAACGGCCGCATCTGGGATCCGGCCAAGGTCAAGAAGAACGTCTCGGCCAACCGTTTCGAAGCCGCCGACTGACATCCGTCCAGGCGGCCGGATGACGGGCGGCCGAGGCCGCCCGTTTCATTTCACTTCGCCAATTCGGTCAGCAGCGCGTGCCAATGCTTCAGGCCGCGCGGCACGGCGCTGACCGGCACCCGCTCGTCGAGGCCGTGCGCGTAACCGTCCTCGTCGCGCATGTACAGGCCCGAGGCGCCGTAGCTGGGAATGCCGGCGGCGCGGAAATACTGGCTGTCGGTCGCGCC
>CAZRXZ010000190.1:0-3270 GCA_964604095.1 uncultured Arenimonas sp.
CTGCCGCGCATCCGCCTGTGCGCGCCCACCGGCAAAGCCGCGGCGCGCATGAACGAGTCCTTGGCCTTGCAGATGGCGGCGCTGTCGGCCCGCCTGCCGACGGCTCTGCAGCCGGCGCTGGCGCAGGAAGCGCAGACCCTGCATCGCCTGCTCGGCGTCGATCCGTTCAGCCGGCGCGGCCGCTATGCCGACGGACGCCGACTGGACGCCGACCTGGTGGTGGTGGACGAAGCCTCGATGCTGGACATGCCCATGCTGATGGCGTTGCTGCAGTCGCTGACACCCGAATGCACGCTGCTGCTGGTCGGCGATCCCGAACAGCTGCCGTCGATCGAAATCGGCAACGTGCTGGGCGCCTTGCTCGACGCCGCGCCCGACTCGCCGTTCGCGCAACACGTGCGCAACGCCCATCTGCATCTTCGCCACAACCACCGGCAGGCGGCGCAGCCGGGCTTGGGCGAATTCGCGGCCGATGTGCTGGCGGCCGACGCCGATACCGTGTTCGACAAACTCCGGCACCAGGCCTACCCGGGCATCCGCTACCACGCCGATACCGCCGCGGCGCGTGCGCAGGTGCTGGCCGAGGCGGTGGAATTCCATACCCGCTTGGCGCGCAGCCCGGATGTCGAGCGCGCGCTCGGCCGACTGAACGAGCGGGTGATCCTGACCCCGTTGCGCAAAGGCCCGCTCGGCAGCGAAAGCCTGAATGCCGACATCGGACGCCGCCTTGGCCACGCCCACGACCGGCATGGCGAAGCGGTGATGGTGCTGGAGAACGTGCCGGCGCTCGGTCTGGCCAACGGCGACACCGGCCTGCTCTGGCGGGCGCACGACGGCTTGCATGCGCATTTCCGCCTGTCCGGCGAGGTGCGCCGCGTGCCCTTGGCGAAACTGCCGCGGCACGAACCGGCTTACGCGCTGACCGTGCACAAGGCGCAAGGCTCGGAGTACCGGCAGGTCGACGTGCTGTTGCCGGATGCCGAATGCCCGTTGCTGTCCAAGTCGCTGCTGTACACCGCGGTCACCCGGGCCACGCACGGCCTATGCCTGGCAGGCCCCGAGCACAGCCTGCGTACGGCGCTGGCCCGCGACATCCGGCGCATGAACGGCCTGGCCGCGCTCAGTGCAGGATGAAATACAGCAGGTTGTTCTGGAAGTAGGGATTGCTGGTGAGGCGGTCGTGCTTCTCGCAGAAGAACATGGTCTGCGCCACCGGGAACAGATCGCGGTCCATCGACTGGTTCAGGTAGATGTTGCTGGCGCGCGCCAGCTGCGACTCGCGCGTCACCAGCCCGTCGCCGGGCGCCTGCATCAGCCGCGCGTAGTCGACGTTCCTGCGGCGATTGGCGATATCGCTTTCCTGGAACGCCAGGCGCAGGCCGCTGCCGTTGCTTTCCACCACCGCGCGTGAGGACGTCAGCTCGCAATCGCCGCCGAACACGGCGAACTGCACGCGGCTGTTCTGCAACGGGAGTGCCAAGGCCGTCTGGAAATGCCGCGCGTTCTCGAGATTGCCGGCGAACCGCTCGTCGAGCTGCGCCAGCCGCCGCTCGGCATCCGGGTACTCGCGGCGGACCTGCTGGCGCACCGCGTCGCTGAACACCGACCATCGGTTCTTGTGCCAGAGGCCGACATCGAAGATATCGAGCGCCACCGGGGTGCCGTTGCCGTCGATGAAGGCGTTGGCCTTCGGGCTGGGCAGGGTCTCGAACGGCGTGGCGAAATAGCTCAGGATGTGCGGCGGAATCTCGCGCAGGCCCAAGCGGAAGCCTTGATACAGGCGGCCGACGCTGATGACCGAACCCAGGCTCGGCGTGCCAAGCAGGGCGATGCGGCGGATGCGCGCGTCGCCTTCCTGCCAAGGCTTCGGATCGATCCGGCTGACGGCGTCCTGCGGGCCGTATTGCAGGTAGTAACGCGCGATCAGGCCGCCGTTGCTGTGCGCGATGATGTCGACCTTCAGGTCCGGCTGGCCGTAATCGGCGCGGATCTGCTCCACCAACGCGTGCAGCTGGTTGACCGCGTCGAAATTGCTCTTGCGCCAGTCGTACAGGAACACGTAATAGCGGCGCCGGCTCTTGCTGCCGACCGGCGTGCCCGGTTCGCCTTTCTGGTAGCGCCCGGCCTTCTCCAGCGTGGTCACCAAGGTGCCGTAGAAATCGACGCCGGCCAGCGCGTCGAACAGGCGGCCGGGGCGGATATCCTTGTTTTCGTCCAGGGCGATGTCGTCATAGCGGCTGAACGCGATGTTGGTCAGCGATTTCGGCCAGACTTCCTCGCCCTTGCCGTTGACCAACGTGGTGCCCATCAGACCCGGGATGACGATTACCGGCGTGCTGTTTTCGTTCAGATGGCTGGAGCGGTACAGCAGGTCGAGGTCGGGTCGTTTGCTGACGGAAAAGCAGCCGGCGGCGAGCAGGGCGACGAGCAGCAGCAGGATCTTGGCGGGAGTCTTCATGGTCTGGAAATTCGGGAAAAAAAACGCCCCTTGCGGGGCGTTTTCTCATTCGGCTTCTTCAACAAAACTTATCTTCTGCAGACCCGCGTTCTTGGTGCGGGCCAGCACTTTGGCGAGCGTTTCGTATTCCGCGTCGGGATCGGTGGTGATCTCGATGGTCGGTTGCACGTCGCGCGCGCCTTCGACGTCGAACTGGGCCTGCAGCGAGCCCATCGGAACCGGGCTGCCGTTCCAGGCCACCGTACCGCCGGTCTGCACGTGGATGCGGATCGGCTCGGGCGGGTTCTCGACCTTCGGCGGCGGGACGTTCGACTTCTGCGGCAGGTCGACCTGGATCTGGTAGGTCATCGGCGGCGCCGTCACCATGAAGATGATCAGCAACACCAGCATGACGTCGACCAGCGGGGTCACGTTCATATCGGCCATTGCGCCGCCGGAGGAATTGGAACTGAATGCCATTTTCGTACGTCCTTAGTTGCGCTCGGGCATGGAAACGAAACCGACCTTACGCATACCCGACTGACGGATGGTTTTCACCGTCTTCTGGATGATGCTGTACTTGGTCTCGTTGTCGGCACGGATGTCGACCTGCGGCTGGGGGTCACGGGCTACCGTGACCGCCAGGTTCTGTTCCAGCAGGGCGTCGTTCATCAACTGATCGTTCCAATAGACGTCACCATTGGCTTTGATCGCCACGGTCACCGGAGGAACCAGGATTTCCGGTTTCTTGTCCAGCGAGGCGGTCGGCAGCTCGACCTTCACTTTATGCGACATCAGCGGCGCGGTGATCATGAAGATGATCAGCAGCACCA
>CAZRXZ010000191.1:0-3269 GCA_964604095.1 uncultured Arenimonas sp.
TCGACGGTGTGCTTGCGCACCATGAAATTCCCTTGGGCGTCTTCCAGATCGCTCCACAGGCCGTGCAGATGGATCGGATGCGTCATCATCGTATCGTTGACCAAGGTGATGCGCAGCCGCTCGCCGTAATTGAGCTTCAGCGGCCCGGCGCCGGCGAACGGAATGCCGTCGAACGACCAGGCGAACTTCTCCATATGGCCGGTCAGGTGCAGCTCGACATCGCGGCCCGGATCGCGCCCGTCCGGGTCTTCGAACAGGCTTTTCAGGTCGGCGTAGGCCAGCACGCGGCGGCCGTTGTCGCGCAGCCCGATGCCCGGATCGTCCAAGCGGTGCGTGGGCGCCATGGTCTGCATATCGATCAGCGGATTACCGCGCTCGCTGGCCGGATGCGCCTGCATGGCAGCGCCGCCGTGGCCCATGCCCGCCATCGCCGCCATGTCGTGGCCGCTGTGATCCATGCCGGCGTGGTCGCTAGCCGGCGCCGGCGTGTGCGCGCCGTGGTCCATGCCGCCATGCCCCATATCGGCCATGCTCAGCAGCGGGCGCGGATCCAAAGCCGGCACCGGCGCGCGCAGGCCTTCGCGTACGGCCAGGGTACCGCTGACGTAGCCGGTGCGGCCCATGTCCTGGGCGAACACGGTGAAGGCGTCCTGGCCGGACGGTTCGACGATGACGTCGAAGGTCTCGGCCACCGCGATGCGGAACTCGTCGACCGATACCGGATGCACGTTCTGCCCGTCGACCGCGACCACGGTCATCTTCAGGCCGGGAATGCGCACGTCGAAATAGGTCATGGCCGAGCCGTTGATGAAGCGCAGGCGCACCCGCTCGCCGGGCCGGAACAGGCCGGTCCAATTGCCGAGCGAGGTGGTTCCGTTGATCAGATAGGTGTAGGTGTTGGCGTTGACGTCCGACAGGTCGGTCGGCGTCATCCGCATCCGGCCCCAGCCTTTGCGGTCGTCGAGCGTAGCGGCCAAGCCGTCGCGTTCGGCGTCGCGCAGGAAATCGCCGACCGTGCGCTTGGCGTAGTTGTCGTAGCTCGACAGCTTCTTCAGCCGTGCGTACAGATCGGCCGGCGAGAGGTCGGTCCAGTCGCTGAGCAGCACCACGTGGTCGCGGTCGTAACGGAACGGCTCGGGCTCGCGCGCGTCCACGATCAGCGCGCCGTACAGGCCGGCCTGCTCCTGGAAGCCGGAATGGCTGTGGTACCAATAGGTGCCGGATTGGTTGAGCTGGAAGCGGTATAGCCAGGACTCGCCGCGGCGGATGCCGTCGAAGCTCATGCCCGGCACGCCGTCCATATTGGCCGGCAACAGGATGCCGTGCCAGTGGATCGAGGTGGTGTCGCCGAACAGCGAGCCCGGCGGCAAGGCGTTATCGACCCGCAGGGTCACTGTGTCGCCTTCGCGCCAGCGCAGCAGGGGCGCCGGCAAGGAGCCGTTCACGGTCACCGCGGCGCGGCGTTTGCCGGTGAAGTTGACCGGCAATTCGCCGATGCGCAGGTGGAAGTCGGTGCCGGTCAGCTCGGGAACGGCAGGCGAAGCGGCGGCGGCCCACTGCGGCCAGGCGCCGAAGCCGGCGAGCACGCCGCCGGCCGCCAGGCCTTGGACAAAGCGCCGGCGTCCCGGAATCCCGGGACCAGAATGGATGTCTTTCATGTGTTTTCCGATGTATGCGAATGGATGGCGGCGTTTCGGCCGCGGTTACGCGAGACTATCGTCAAACGGAAATGGGCGGCCTGAGATCCTGCTCGGATGCCGAGCTGGGCTGGCTATGCGGACTATAGGCCGGCAACGGTCCAACGGCCCAGGCATAGGCGGCCGGAAGCGAACCCAAGGGCTCCAGCGCATGGGCCAGCTGGCAGAACCAGTCGCACGTGCTCTTGCAGGCATCGGCCGAGCCGCAGTCGCCGGCCGGTTGCAGGCCATGGCCGGCATGGCCGCTGTCGGCAAGCCGCTCGGCGCTCGGCTGGCAGGCATGGGAAAGACCGGTAGTCGATTGCAGATGGCCGGCGTTCAGCAACGACAGCAACACCAACAGCACGACATGGAACCCGTGCTTGGCCGTCCGCATTTGCTGAAGGATGGACATGGATGCTGTGTTCGCCGGAAATCTTCAAGAACGACAACAGGATAGTGGCGGAGAGAGAGGGATTCGAACCCTCGATAAGGCTTTTGACCCTATACTCCCTTAGCAGGGGAGCCCCTTCGGCCTCTCGGGCATCTCTCCGGGGTATGCCGGAGCGTGGCTCCGGCGTCAGACTATGATACGGCCTTTGGCCGCCGAGGTAAACCTCAATCGTCCTTCGACTCGTCGCCGGCGGCGGTTTCCCGGCCGATCTTCTGGTAAATCTCTTCGCGGTGCACGCCGACATCCTTGGGCGCGGTGATGCCCAAGCGCACCTGGTTACCCTTGACGCCGAGCACGGTCACGGTGATGTTGTCGCCGATCATCAGGGTTTCACCGACGCGCCGGGTCAGGATTAACATGCCTACTCCAAGAGATTGAATCGAGTACCGCTTTCGGCCCATATGCTAGCCCCAAAACGGGGCCAGGGCAAACGTTTACGCCAGGCGCGCCGCCAGCCAGGCATCCAGGCCCGACAAGGCCGCATCCAGCGCCGGACCGTCCTCGCCGCCGCCTTGCGCGAAATCCGCCCGGCCGCCGCCTTTGCCGCCGATCTGCACGGCGATATGGGCGAGCACGTCACCGGCCTTGAACGCGGCTTGCGCCGCGCCCTGCACGCCGGCCACCAGCGAGACCTTGCCGTCCTGGCCGGCGGCCAGCACGATCACGGAATCCGGCAGCTGCGTCTTCAGGTTGTCGACCAGCTCGCGCAGGCCTTTGCCGTCAACGCCCGCCACGCGCGCCTTGACCAGCTTGAACGGCCCGAGCGCGGCGGCCTTGGCCGCCAGGTCGCTGCTTTGGCCGGACGCGGCCTTGGCCTTGAAGGCTTCCAGCTCGCGCTCCAGCTTCTTCTGGCGGTCCAGCAGCTGCGCCAACTTGTCGAGCACGTCGGTGCCGCGCGCGCCGACCAGATCGGCGGCCTGCTGCAGCATGCGCTCGCTGTGCTTGAACGCGGACAGGGCATTGGCGCCGGTGGTCGCTTCGATGCGGCGCACGCCGGCCGCGATGCCGGCTTCGGACAGGATCTTGAACGCGCCGATGTCGCCGGTGCGGTGCACGTGCGTGCCGCCGCACAGCTCGGTGGAGAACTCGCCCATGCGCAGCACGCGCACGCGCTCGCCGTATTTCTCGCCGAACAGCGC
>CAZRXZ010000192.1:0-3261 GCA_964604095.1 uncultured Arenimonas sp.
TATCTGCGCTTCATCGCGCATGCGCGCGGCCTGAAACCGGCCGAGGCCGAGCCGGCGCTGGAGTCGGTGTTCGCGCGGCTGTCGCTGAACGCCATCGCCTACCAGCCGGTCGCGACCCTGTCCAAGGGCTCGGCCCGGCGCGTGGCGCTGGCGGCGGCGGTGATGCACCGTCCGCCGGTGCTGCTGCTGGACGAGCCGACCGACGGCCTGGATCCGGTGCAGAAACAGCAGGTGCGCGCGCTGATCCTGGAGCTGTCGAAACACAGCGCGGTGCTGATGAGCACGCACCAGATCGACGAGGTGCTGTCGCTGTGCCCGCGCACCGTGATCATGGCGGCCGGCCGCATCCGGCTCGACAAGACCACCGACGAGCTGCTGCAGCAGTCGCGCTACCACAACGCGGTGTCGTTCGTGGCGCAGGAAAGCATCGCCGCGCGCGCCGCGCTGGAAGGCCTGTCCGGCGTCAGCGGCTTCGAGCAGAACGCGGTCGACGGCCGCCTGTACGTGTTCGTGCAGGGCAGCAAGCCGCAGAACCAGGTCATCGCCGAGCGCCTGACGCAGAAGCGCGTGCCGTTCCAGGACATGCGCCTGGAGTACGGCCGGCTGGACGAGGTGTTCGCCAAGGTCGTGGCCGAGGCGCGCCCATGAACGCCTTCCTGGCCTTGGTGCGGCGCGAGTGGCGGGCGTATTGGCGCACGCCGCTGGCGCTGGTGTATGTGGTCATCTTCCTGGTGCTTTCGAACAGCTTCGTGTTCTACCTGGGCGATCTGTTCGAGGCCGGACAGGCGAGCATGCAGCCGTATTTCCGGCTGTTGCCGTGGGTCTGCCTGTTGTTGGTGCCGGCGCTGTCGATGCGCGCCTGGTCCGAGGAGTTCCGCTCCGGCACGATCGAGCTGCTCGATGCCTTGCCGGTGCCGTTGTGGCAGACCGTACTGGCGAAATTCGCCGCGTCCTGGGGCGTGGCGCTGTCCGGCCTGCTGCTCTCGTTCCCGCTCTGGCTGAGCCTGGCCTGGCTCGGCAACCCCGACCACGGCGTGATCGTGCTCGGCTATGTCGGTGCCGCGGCCATGCTGGCGGCCATGCTGGGCGTCGGCCTGTGCCTGTCGGCCTTGAGCCAGAACCAGCTGGTGGTGTACATCCTCAGCGCGCTGCTGCTGTTGCTGTACCTGCTGGCCGGCTATCCGTTGGCCCTGAACCCGATACGCGAGCTGTTCCCGCAGCCGACGGTCGACCTGATCGCCTCGCTCAGCATGCTCAGCCATCTGCAGGCGGTGACGCGCGGCGTGCTCGACCTGCGCGACCTGCTGTACTTCGCGGTGACCGCCGCGTTCTGGCTCGGCATCAACGTGCTGCTGCTGCAGGCGCGCAAAGGCGGCATGCCGTTGTGGAAGCGCGCGGCGCTGCTGGCGTCGGCGGCGCTGGTGTCGGCGTTGTGCTATCTGGCGCTGAGCTTCGCGGTGCAGAAGCTGCTGCCGCCGATGCGCCTGGACCTGACCGAGAACCGCCTGTTCAGCCTGAGCCAAGGCAGCCGACGCATCATCGCCTCGATCCAGACGCCGGTGACCCTGACCCTGCATTACTCGGAAAAGGAAGCGCGTCCGTACCCGCAGTTCCGCCAGTATGCCGAGCGCGTGGCCGAGAAGATCGGCGAATACGCCGCGCAATCCGGCGGCCGCATCCGTTTCGAAAGCGTGGATCCGGAACCGTATTCGGTGGCCGAGGACCGCGCCATCGGCAAGGGCATCCTCGCCATTCCGCTGGAAGACGGCTCCGGCCCGCTGTACTTCGGGCTCACCGCCGACGCCGGCGGCCGCAGCCAGTCGATCGGCTTCATCAAGCCGGAGGCCGAGCAGCATCTGGAATACGAGCTGTCCAAGCTCATCCAGTCGGTGCAGCGCCAGAAGCGGCCGAAGGTGGTGCTGGTCAGCGATTTGCCGGTGTCCGGCCAGGGCAATCCCTTGCAGGGCGGCTCGTCGCCGGCCTGGGTGGTGTACCGGCAGTTGGCCGAACGCTACCAGCTCAGCCATCTGTCGCCGCAGGGCCTGCGCATTCCCGAGGACACCGACGTGCTGTGGGTCATGCATCCGCGGCAATGGCCGGCCGAGACCTTGGCGCGCATCCGCGACTTCGTCGAGGCCGGCGGGCATGCGGTGCTGCTGCTCGATCCGGACGTGGAGTCGGTGCCGACCTTCCAGACCGGCGCGTACCTGCCGGGCAACCTGTATCTGGGATCGGACGCCGGCGGCCTGCTGCGGCGCTGGGGCATCGGCTTCGATTCCGGCCAGGTGGTGCTGGACAGCAAATACGCCTGGTTGATGCAGCTCGACGAAAACCAGTTCCCGAAACGCAACCCGGGCCTGATCAGCCTGCCGGCCGAGGCCATGAATCCGCGCGATCCGGTCACCGCCGACCTCGACCGCATCGTGCTGTCGGGCGCCGGCGCGCTGTCGGTGCTGGACGACAGCCCGCTGCGCATCGAACCGCTGCTGCAGAGCTCGGATTCCGCGCGCCTGATCGCCGCCGATGCCTACCGGCAGGCCGCCGCCGATCCCGAGCGCCTGCTCAACCGTTTCGTGCCGGCGCAGGAGCCCTTCGTGTTGGCCGCGCGTTTCAGCAGTGCCGATACGGCGGCCGACCGCCCGGGCATCAACCTGATCGTGATCGCCGACACCGACTTCCTGAGCGACCGCCTGTGGGTGGTGGAAAGCAACCTGTTCGGGCAGCCGGTGTTCAGCGCGCAGGCCAGCAACGGGGATTTCTTCTTCAACGCCATCGACCAGATGTCCGGCTCCGACGACCTGATCAGCATCCGCAGCCGCGGCAGCGTGTCGCGTCCGTTCGAGAAGGTCGACCGCATCCGCCGCACCGCCGAGCAGCGCTACCGCGACAGCCAGGCCCGTCTGCTGGCCGAGCTGGAGAAGGTGCAGGCCGGCATCAACGGCCTGCAGGTGGACGGCCGCATCCCCGAAAGCCGCCTGGCCGGCGCCGATTACCGGGCGCTGGCCGCCGACAAGGTCCGCCTGCGCCAGGAGCTTCGCCGCATCCAGCGCGAACTCAACGCCGACGTCGAGCGGCTCGGACAGCGCATCAAGGCGCTCAACATCTTCGGCATGCCGCTGCTGCTGCTGTTGGCCGCGGCGGCCGTGGCCTGGCGCCGGCGCAGCCAGAAGGACTTCTCGAGGATCGGCGATGGCACGCTTTAAACGCGGTTTCGACATCGATGCGGCACGCCGCGCCCTGCTCAAGGCCGATCCGGCGTTC
>CAZRXZ010000193.1:0-3261 GCA_964604095.1 uncultured Arenimonas sp.
CTGATCACCTTCGAAGACGCCACCCAAGTGCCGGAGACCGAAAGCCCATGAAGACCCTGATTCCCGTTGTGTTGCTCCTGGCCGGCCTGACCGCCGCCGCCGGCGCCTCCGCCCAGAGCAAGCCGGCCGCGCCGGCCGCCGCCAAGCCCGCGCCGGGCGCGAACATCGAGCAGGGCATCGACAAGATGTTCGCGGCGCTGGACACCGACAACAACAAACAGCTGAGCTTTGACGAGTTCAAGCGCGGCGTGGTGGCCGAGCGCCGCCAGTCGCTGATGCTGCAGCAGCTCGGGCAGCTGTTCAAGGCCGGCGACAAAAGCGGCAACGGCGCCTTGGAAGCCGTGGAGTTCAACGCGCTGCCGGGCGTGAAGGCGGCCAAGGAGCCGAAGCCCAAGTTCGCCGATTTCGACCTGAACAAGGACCAGAAGCTGGAGTTCCGCGAGTATCTGCAGTACGTGAACCGGATGTCGGCGCCGCCGCCGAAGAAGTGAGCAAAAACCCCGCCTCGGCGGGGTTTTTCATGCGGGGAAGTCCGCTCAGTGCCGGGCTTCGCCGGCCGGCGCCTCGCGTCGGGCGTGCTCGGTGAGCTCGGCCAGGCGCTCTTCCAGCACGCGTGCGTGCTCGGCCGTGTCGCGCCACAGGTTCAGTACGGCATCCAGGATGAGCTGCGTCGAAACCGGATCCCGCTTCATGTCCTTGTAGGACGCGAACGCCTCTTCGGGCGAGACGCCCTGGTCGATCGCCCGCATCTGAGCGGCCATGCATTGGTCGGTGCCGATGATGTGGTACACCAGCCATGAGGTCATGAAACGGACCAGCTTCTCGGCGGTCTGCGACGCGAACTCATCGTAACTGAGGTCTGCTTGCAGGCGGCTCAGGTCGTAATTGAACGAGTGGTGCTCCATGTGGTGGATCGACAGGAAATGCTCGTCCAGCCGATACGTTCCCATCAGCTCCTCTTCATCATGAAAGTGCAGCTTGGCGTATTCGACCAGTTCGGCGAGCGTTTCCTCGACTTCGGCCTGGGTCGGCGTCCTGTCGATGAACTTGCCCGAAAGGGCGTCGAGAAGCTCGAACAGCTTCCGGTGCTGCGCATCCACGAGCGCGATTCCGGTCTCGAAATGACTGGACCATTTCAACATCTATCTATTCCCCTTGGTGAAAAAGCTGGATGACCGTATCAATCGGCCGATTGGTGCGGTCTGTTTCGATTATCGGACCCCGGCGGCCGACCTGCGTTGACGTGCCGGAGTCAGTTTGGCCGCGGTTTGCGGGTGCGCGCTCCGGTTGCCGGCTTCTGCTGGTCCGCGGCCACGGCGCGGCGCGGCGCGGCGATGCGTACCGGCGGCTGCAGTTTGAAGCCGGGGAAATAGTGCACGCGTAGCGGCAGGCCGCGCGGCGAATAGCCGATGAAGCTGAAGCCGGTCTGCGGCCAGAAGGCCTCGGTGTAATGGCCGGCGATCATCGCGTTCTCGATTTCGATGATGACGCCGATGGCTTCCGGCTTCGGCAGGCCGAGGTTGTATTCCAGCAGGGCCTTCTGGGTCGCCTGCATCATCGGCGTGCTGGTCTTGTTGCCGCGGTGCGCGGCACCGCAGAAGGTACGGTAGTAATACAGCACCTGGCGCAGGCGCGGCACCACGCGCGGCAGCGCGGAGCTGACCGCGGCGATGGCGCCGCCGTCGTCGCGCATCACCACCACCACCTGTTGCGCGCGGGCATCCGGCTTGGCGCTTTTGGGCAGGGCTTTCTCGGCGATCCAGAACGCGGTGATCTCTTCGGCCAGTTCCGGCGTGATGTGCTTCCACACGTTCTGGTATTCGTATGCCATGTGCCACTCCCTGTGAACAAGACGGATTCGGTTGTCGTTTACGATAGCCTGCCGGCGTGGGTAATTCAATCCGCGACGCGTATCCGTGCGCCCTGCAGGACCGGCTTGCCGGCCACGGCGTCGGTCCAGACCACGTGCAGGAAGCCGCCGGCCTGCTGCATGCGTGCGAAGCCCGTGGCGCGTCCGCGCCCGCTCAACGTGGCCACGCGCAAAGCCGGGCCGGTCGGCTGCAAGGCGGTGTCGATGCGCTGCAGCCAGATGGTCTGCTGCGCCTGTTCTTCGGTCCACAGCAGCCAGGCGCCGCGTGCGTCCGCGCTCAGTTCGGCGCGCCCTTGCACGGCGTCGCCGCGCCTATGGGTACGTGCCACGGGGAAGCTGGCGCCGGCATCGGACGAGTAGGCGACGCGCAGAGCCGGCTGGCCGCCGGCTGCGGTGTACCATGCCGTCCAGACCTTGCGTCCGGCGGCGGCCACGGCCGGGCCGTTGACCGGGCAGGCCGGCATCACCCAGCCGTCGCGGGCCACGGGCTTCGGGGTTTGCCAACGGCCGGCCACGAAGCGCGTGGCGTGGATGTCGCGGACCTCGCGCGCGTCGCGGTCGCGGTACACCACGATCGGGCCGTCGGCGGTCAGTGCCGAATCGGTCTGGCAGCAATCGCAGGTGCTGGTGTCCAAGGACCATTCGCCGGTCCGTCGGCCTTCGCCGTCGAATGCGGCGGCGCGCAGGCTCATGGCCTTGCTCAAATCGACCGTGGCGGCCGCGTCGTGCCCGGCATGCGGCGCGGTGCCGGCGGTCTGGCGTCCATCCAGCCAAGCGATGGCCAGCTGGTTTTTCGACCATGGCCAAAGGGTGGCGAATCCGTGTTCGGTGGCGGTGCCGTCGGTGTTCACCACGATCGGCTTGGACCAGGTCCGGCCGGCGTCCTTGGACCGGTACAGCACCAGGTCGTAGGCATAGGTGCCGGCACCGCTCTTGACCAGGTTATGCGCCCAGAGGCTGCCGTCCGGCAGTTGGCTGCTGCTTGGGAAGTCGGCCCAATTCACGAACCAATTGCCGCCTTCGGCCACGGTGCTTGCCGCTTGCCAGCGGCCGCCTTGGAAGCGCGCCATGCGCAGGCGATGGCCGTTGCCGTTGCGCTCGATCCAAGTCAGGTTGAGGTTGCCGTCGGCGCCTTGGCTGAGGCTGGGTTGCGCGGCCTGCCCGCTGACGGGCAGCGGCCAAGGCCCGACCTTGGCTGCACCGGCCGTGGCGGCGAACAGCGAAAGGGCCAGCGCGAGGGGGGCACGGATGTCCATGCCCCCATGCTAGCAGATGCGGGCGGCCTCAGAAGCCGAATTGGACGCCCAGTTTGACTTCGCGCGGGGTGCCGACGCTGATGTTGTTGTCGGTGTGCGCGGCGCTGAAGTAGGCCTTGTCGGTCAGGTTCTCGA
>CAZRXZ010000194.1:0-3250 GCA_964604095.1 uncultured Arenimonas sp.
AACCTGCTGGCCAGCCTGTGGGCGGCCGGCGCCAAGGTCCAGGCTTTCGACCCCGAAGCCATGCACGAGGCCGAACGCATCTTCGGCCAGCGCGACGATTTGGTTCTGGTCGGCACCGCCAACGCCGCTTTGCAGAACGCCGACGCGCTGGTGGTGGTGACCGAGTGGAAGAATTTCCGCAGTCCGGATTTCGCCCAGCTCAAACAGCAGCTGTCGGCCGCCGCGGTGTTCGACGGCCGCAACATCTACGACCCGGACACGGTCGAGGCCGCCGGGTTGGCCTATTACGGCATCGGCCGCGGCCGCTCCATCGCCAGGGCCGGCTGAGATGTCCGATCGCGTCGAACAACGTCTCGCCGAACTCGAGGCGCGCATCGCGTTCCAGGAACACGCCCTGTCCGAGATGAGCGACGCCCTGGCCGAGGCGCGCATGGAGAATTACCGTCAGTCCGAACAGCTACGGCGCGCGATGGAGGAACTGAAGTCCATGCGCGGCCTGGTGTTCGCCGATCCGGCCAGCGAGCCGCCGCCACCGCATTACTGAGCCATGAGCGATTCCCTGAAAGACCAATTGCTGGGCCTGGGCTTCAAGCCCGCGCCCAAACCCGAACGACGTGCCCAGCCCAAGCCGGCGCCGCACAACGCGCCGCGTTCCGGCCAGCCGGCGCATCGCGGCAAACCGCGCCCGGGCGGCGCGTCGCAGGAAATGGACCTGGCCAAGGCCTTCGCCCTGCGCAGCGCGCAGGAAAAGCGCGAGCGCGAACAGGCCGAGCGCGAGAAGCAGGAAAAGGCGCAGGCCAAGCGGCAGGCCAAGGAAGCGGTCGACCGCCTGCTGGCGGGCCGGGTGCTGAACAGCGATGCCGCCGACATCGCCCGCCATTTCATGTACGGCGGCAAGATCAAGCGCGTGTACGTCACCTCCGATCAGCTGGCCGCCCTGAACGCCGGCGAGCTGGGCGTGGTGCAGAGCAACGGCCGCTATTGCCTGGTGCCGAAGGACATCACCTTGGCGGTGCGCGAGCTGTTGCCGGCGCTGGTGGCGCTGTATTGCGACGGCAGCGAGGAAAGCCTGCCGGACGAATACGCCGACCCGAAATACCAGGTGCCGGACGACCTGATCTGGTAAGGCCTCAGTCCGGGTCGTAATCCAGGTTGGCGGCCAGATAGCGTTCGGCCTCGGCGATGCCGATGCCCTTGCGCGCGGCGTAATCGGCGACCTGGTCGCGGCCGACCCGGCCGACCACGAAATACTGGCTTTGCGGGTGCGCGAAGTAATAGCCGCTGACCGCCGAGGCCGGCTGCATCGCGAAGTTGTCGGTCAGCCGCAGGCCGACGCGCGCTTCGGCCTCGAGCAGGGCGAACAGCGTGCGCTTCTCGGTGTGGTCGGGGCAGGCCGGATACCCCGGCGCCGGGCGGATGCCGCGGTAATGCTCCTGGATCAAGTCCTCGTTGTCGAGCGTTTCATCGGCGGCGTATGGCCAGTAGCCGGTCCGCACTTCGCGGTGCAGCCATTCGGTGCAGGCTTCGGCGAAGCGGTCGGCCAGCGCCTTCAGCAGGATCGCGGAATAATCGTCGTGCGCGGCCTCGAAGGCCTTGGCCCGCGCGTCCACGCCGTCGCCGCAGTTGACCGCGAACGCGCCGAGGTAATCCGGCGGTCCGCCTTCGGGCGAAACGAAATCGGCCAGGCACAGGTTGGCGCGGCTGTCGGGTTTGTCCGCCTGCTGACGCAGGAAGTGCAGGGTGGTGCAGCCGTCGCCGGTCTGCAGACGCACGTCTTCGCCGAGGCTGTGGGCCGGCCAGAAGCCGAACACGGCGCGGGCGCGCAGCCAGCGTTCGGACACGATGCGTTCCAGCATCGCCAAGGCGTCGGCGTGCAGCGCGCGCGCCTGCGCGCCGACCACGGCATCGTCCAGGATGGCCGGGTAGCGGCCGGCCAGCTCCCAACTCTGGAAGAACGGCGTCCAGTCGAAGTAGGGCAGCAGTTCCGTCAACGGAATATCGTCCAGCGTCCGGGTTCCGGTGAAGGCCGGCGCCGGCGGCTGATAGCCCTGCCAGTCCGGGTGCAGGGCGTTGCCGCGCGCCGCGCTCAGGCCGACCAAGGCCTTGGCGCCGGATTTGGACGCGTGCCGTTCGCGGATCTGCCGGTAGTCCTCGGCGATCGCGGACAGGGCCTGCGCGTGCTGCGCGGGCGCACAGACCGCCGCCGCCATGCCGACCGCGCGCGAGGCGTCCTTGACCCATACCACCGGCTGGTCGTGGTGCGGCGCGATCTTCAGCGCGGTATGCGTACGCGAGGTGGTGGCGCCGCCGATCAGCAGCGGCAGGCGCACGCCTTGCCGCTTCATTTCCTTGGCGACGTGGCTCATTTCCTCGAGCGAGGGCGTGATCAGGCCGGACAGGCCGATGGCCACCGCGTCGTGCGCGGCCGCGGCGTCGAGGATGGTCTGCGCCGGCACCATCACGCCCAGGTCGACGATCTCGAAGTTGTTGCAGGCCAGCACCACGCCCACGATGTTCTTGCCGATGTCGTGCACGTCGCCCTTGACCGTGGCCAGCACGATGGTGCCGTTCGAACGGCTGGCGCGGCCGTCTTCCTTCAGGGCTTCGATGTGCGGCAGCAGCGCGGCCACCGACTTCTTCATCACCCGGGCCGATTTGATCACCTGCGGCAGGAACATCTTGCCGGCGCCGAACAGGTCGCCGACCGTGTTCATGCCGTGCATCAGGTGCCGCTCGATGACCTCCAGCGGATGCGCCGCGGCCAGCCGCGCCTCTTCGGTGTCGGCTTCGATGTGCTCGTCGATGCCGTGCACCAGCGCGTGCGCCAGCCGCTGCTCCACCGGCCAGGCGCGCCAGGCCTGGGCGCTGCCGTCGTCGTTGGCCGGGCCGGCCTTGAAGCGGTCGGCGGCGGCCATCAGCTTCTCGGTGGCGTCCGGGTCGGTGGCCAGCACCAGGCTTTCCAGCAGGGCGCGCAGCTCGGGCGCGATGTCGTCGTACAGCGGCATGCCGCCGGCGTTGACGATGCCCATGTCCATGCCGGCGCGGATGGCGTGGTACAGGAACACCGAATGCATGGCCTCGCGCAGCGGCATGTTGCCGCGGAAGCTGAAGCTGACGTTGGACACGCCGCCGGACACGTGCGACAGCGGGAAGCGGCGCTTGAGTTCGCGCGCGGCCTCGATGAAGGCCACGGCGTAGCCGTCGTGCTCGGCGATGCCGGTGCCGATGGCGAAGATGTTCGGGTCGAAGA
>CAZRXZ010000195.1:0-3239 GCA_964604095.1 uncultured Arenimonas sp.
AGAGCGAAGGCCATCGCGCTTTCCGTTGTTCGGTGTAATGCCACCAGGGTTTGGCATCGCCGCCGTCGATGAAATCGACCACCGACAGCAGGGTGTCGAGCACGCAGGGGTCCTGACGGCAGCCGGTGAGTCCGCACAGCCGGCGGTAGAGCGCGAAGGCGTCTTGCCCGGCCAGGTCCTGCGGCTTGCGGAAACCCAGCAGGCGCAGGTCGCCGGCCATGGCCGGCCCGATGTTGGGCAGGTCGGTCAGCGCCTCGAGCCGTTCGCGGCGGACCTTGTCCGGATGCATCAGCTGCGCTCCGCGAGCCACTGGTACAGCCCCTGCGCGCGGCGTTCGCGCATGGCGCCGATCACCGGGAAGCGGACCATGTCGGCGCTGCCGGTGGTCTTGTTGGCGTCGATCAACACCGGTGCGCCGTCGTGCATCACGTAGTCGAACTTGCCGTAGTCGTAGCCCATCTCGCGGCTCAGGCGCACCATGTCCGGATGCGGTTCGCACTCTTCGATGGCGATCGCGTTGCCGACGCGCACCACCGGCTCGTGCGCGCGCAGCAGCTGGCAGGTACGCGCCGGACCGACGAACACCATGCTGCGCGTGTGGTACAGGCCGTTCTCGGTTTCCGGCAGGAAGCGTTCGATGAACGCGTCCGGATGCGCGGCCAGTTCCGGCGGAACCGCCGCGCGGTTCGGGAACACGCGGTAGTCGGCCGGGCCGCGCAGCTCGGGCCGGCCCAGCAGGCGCCGGCCGGCGCGGCGCAGCGATTCCCGCGCCCGCCGCCAGCCGCCGCCGTTGACGCGCTCGGGCGCGCCGGCGCAATTGAGTTCGGATTTGACGATGACCGCGCCGTCCCAGCCGTCGCCGGGCTGCACCGCCTGCCGGCTGATGGCCGATTTGCGGATGTCGCGCACGTCGCGGTTCATGCAGTGGCGGTAGCGTGCGGCGAAATCCAGGTAGCGTTCGGGCACCACGCTCAGGTCGATGTGCAGGATCGCGACATCGGCCGCGACGAAGGAGCCGGTGCCGAACACCGGCTGCACCTGATGGCCGTCGCGCTGCCAGATCTGCGCCAGCTGGAACACGTGGTAGCGGCCCAAATCGCGCCCGCGGTCGGCCTCGTGCAGCAGCACCGCGATCTTCATGCCGGCTCCCGGTGGCCGCTCAGGCCGTGTTCGGTCCAGGCCGCCTTGGCCGCCACGGCGGCATCCCAGATCGCCTTGTTGGCCGCGATCAGCGCCGGGTCGGCGTAGCTCCTGCCGTGTTCGAGATGCACCACGATGGCCCGGTAGCGCGCACGCAGGGGCTTGATGCCGGCATGCTTGAGGCGGTCGCCGAACTCCCAGTCCAGGCCGCCGTAGCGCATGCGTTCGTCGAAGCCGTTCACGCGCAGCGCGTCGTCCTTCCAGCACGAGGCGTTGTTGCCGTAGAACTCGGCGCCGGCCGGGCTGAGCAGGTCGAGCAGGCGCGCGACGGCGCCGCCGGCGGTCAAGCGCCGGCTCAGTTGCTTGGCCGGCAGGCCGTTGGCGCGCAGCCAATCCGGGGCGAAACAGCGTCCGCTGGCGATCTCGTCCAGGCCGATGGCGAGGCTGGTCGCCATCGGCAGGCGCACGCAGCTGCCGGACAGGAAGCGTCCGGGGCGGCGCAGGGCATGCTGCACCTGCAGGAAATCGGCGCGCGGGATGCAGTCGCCGTCGGTGAACACCAGGTATCCGGCGCGGGCCGCCAGGATGGCGCGGTTGAGGATGCGCGTCTTGCGGAAGCCGTCGTCCGCGTGCCACACGTGCTGGATCGGATGCGCGAAGCGGCCTTGGTAGCGCGCGATCAGTTCGCGCGTGGCCGGGCCCGAGCCGTCGTCGGCGATCACCAGCTCGAAATCGCGGAAGCGCTGGTGCAGGTAGCCGTGCAGCACCTTCTCCAGCCAGGCCTCCTGGTTGTAGGTGGCCACGATGACGCTGATCGCCGGCGTCATGCGGCTTTCTCGGCGACGATTTCGAGCACCATCGGCGTGATCAGCAGCGCGTTCGGGTCGCCTTCCAGCGCGCGCAGGTCGGCCTGCACCGCGGCCGCCCAGTCCGCATCGACGCGGCCGAGTTCGCGCAGGCGCTGCAGGTTGACCTCGACGAAGCTGGCCGGCCAGCGCCAGAGCGGATCGGACGGCGAGGCGCTGAAGCAGATCGGGCGCGACGACAGGATGCGGCAGCCGGCCTCGCCCAGATGGCGCGGCAGTTCGCGCGCCACGTTCGGTTCGCCGCCGCTTTCGCGCCAGCTCGCCATCACCTGCTGCACGAATTCCGCCAGGCGCGCGCTGGCCGGCGCCGACTGGTAGGTTTCGTAGTGCACGTATTCGTGGAACAGCAGGCGGCCGCCGGGCTTGAGCGCGTCGGCCATCTTGCGCACCAGCAGGCCCGGGTCGGGCAGGAAGATCGCCAGCCAGCGGCACCAGGCCGCATCGGCGCCGTCCACGTCGAGCGCGTCGGTCATCACGTCGCGCTGCCGGAACGCGACGTTGCCGAGGCCGCGCGCCGCGCACAGGGCGCGTGCGTGTTCGATGTAGCGCGGCGAGCGCTCGATGCCGAGCACGTTGCCGGACGGGCCGACGGCCTCGGCCAGGTCGATGCTGGCGAAGCCCGGGCCGCAGCCGATGTCGATGACGGTCTGGCCCGGACCGATGCCGGCCCGCCGCCAGCAGTCGAGCACCTGCGGGCGCCAGAGCGCGTGCTGCAGGCGCAGGCGCTCGATTTCGGCATCGTGGGTGCCGAGGATGTAATCGTTGTCTTCGCGCATAGGCACCTCCTTGGCCAGCTGGGCGATTATAACGCCGGTTCCGGCCTTCGCTTACGCCTCGATCAACAGGCGTTTGAGCCGGCCGCCGCCGCCGGATTTGATGCTGACCTGGTTCTTGCGCAGCTTGAAGTGCGCCGCCACCAAGGCAATCAGCGCGTCGTTGGCCTTGCCGTCCACCGGCTGCGCCTTGATGCTTGCCAGCCAGGTGCCGTCTTCGGCCTGTTCCAGGCGGTCCAGGCGCGCATTCGGCTTGACCTTGACCTGCAGGATGCGCGCCGCCGGCCCGTTGCCGTGCCCGGACGCCATGCCGCAGGGCTTACAGGATGCCGCCGCCCAGCGACAGGCGGAAGCCGCCGGCCACGATGGCGATCGCGCACAGCACCAGGCCGGTCATGGCCATGCCCTTGCGGCCGGGTTCGGCCTTGCCCAGGGCGATGGCGCTGACGATGGCGCCGAC
>CAZRXZ010000196.1:0-3229 GCA_964604095.1 uncultured Arenimonas sp.
ATGGCCACCACCACGTAGCCGCGCCATTCGGCCAACTGCTCGACCTTGACCCAATCCAGCAGCACCGCCACCAACACGGCGATCGGCACCTCGAAGCTGGCGCCGCCGGCCAGCAGCAGCACCAGCACGAAATCCAGGTATTTGCCGATGTCGGTCATCATCGCCACGCCTTCCGGCGCGGTCGAGTTGAGGTAGGCGAACATCACCGGCAGCAGCAGGAAATACGTGAACGCGCAGCCGGCGTAGAACAGCAGCGTGGCCGCCAGCAGCAGCGGCTTGGCCAGGCGCTTCTCCTTCTCGTACAGCGCCGGCGCCACGAAGGCCCAGATCTGGTACAGCATGAACGGCGCGGCCAGGAACAGGGCGGCGAAGAACGCCAGCTTCATCGGCACGAAGAAGGTCGAGGCGACCTCGATCGCGACCAGCTGGCTGCCGGGCGGCAAGGTGGCTTTCAGCGGTTCGGCCAGCCAGGCGTACAGCGGATTGGCGAACGGCAGCAGCGCGACGAACACCGCCAGCACCGCCACCACCGCGTACAGCAGGCGCTGCCGCAGCTCCAGCAGATGCGATATCAGGCTTTGCTCGCCGCCGCTCACCACAGATGGCCTTGCTTCGGCTGGGTGCCGTCCGGGCCGCCCGAATCGGCATCGGGCGCGAGCGGGCCGTCCGGCGCCGCCTGCGCAGGCGGCGGCGACGGCTGGTCGGTTTCGAACGCGGCCGGATCGGGCGTGGTGTCGATGCCGTTGCCGGCGGCGCTATCGGCCTCGGCGGTGCGCGCCAGTTCGTTCAGCGCGGCGTTCATGTCGTTTTCGGCGTGGCGCAGATCCTGCTCCAGCTCCTGCATCGGGGCGCGGATGCTGTTCTCGGCCTCCTGCAGGTGCTTCTTCATTTCCTCCTGGGCCAGTTCCAGCTCCAGCTCGGATTTCACCGAATACCACTGCGCGCGCGCCTTGCGCACCCACAGGCCGGCGAAGCGCGCGGCTTTGGGCAGGCGCTCGGGGCCCAGCACCAGCAGGGCCACCACCGCGATGATCAGCAGTTCGCTGAAGCCGACGTCGAACATGGATCAGGCTTTGTGGTCTTCGTCCGTCTTCTTCTGGTCCAGGCTTTCCGGCTTGCCGGCGGCCTCGCCGTCATCGCCCTTCATGCCTTTCTTGAAGCCGGACACGGCTTTGCCCAGGTCGGCACCGATGTTGCCGAGCTTCTTGGTGCCGAACACCAGAAGCACGATCACCAGCACAACTATCAGTTCTCTCCAGCCGATCATGTCGTTCTCCCTGACTATGGATGCTTATTTCGTGGCCGCTTCGCGGCTGCTGGCTTCTTCCAGCTGGTTGCGGAAATCGATCACCGCGGCGTTGTCGCTGACGGTGCGGCCGTCGAAGATCGAAGCCGGCGAGGCCATGTCGCCGTACACCGTCTCGTTGGCGCGCTTGTCGATGCGGATCACGGTGCCGTCCAGCGCCACGCCGGCGAACAGGCCCTTCGCGCGCGAGTAGCTGAAGATCTCGGCCTTGAGTTTCTCGTCGGTGCTGGCCTGCACGTTGCGGCCGACCGGGCCGGCCGCGACCGCGGCGTCGGCGCCGAGGGTGAATTTGCCCTTGATGATGCTGTCCACGCCGCGGGCGCTGGTGAACACCAGGATCAGGTCGGATTTCTGCACGCCGGCCTGCAGGCCCCAGCTGCCGCCGCCGACGTTGATGTAGTTCGGGTTGGACCAGGCGCCGTCCTTGCCGCGCACCGAAATCAGGCCCTTGCCGCCGCGGCCGCCGAACACCAGCGCGGCCTTGGTCAGGTCGGGCACCACGGCGATGGCGTAGGCTTCGGCCAGCAGGCGCTCGGGAATCGAGTTCTCGGGAATCGCCGACATCTCCTTCAGCACGCGGGTGGCCGAACGGGTCCGCTGTTCCGGCGTGGTGTTGGCGGCGGCGGTGGTGGCGAAAAGGATGGACAAAGCGACAAGCAGAGCGCGCATAATGGATTCCTCGGTTCGGGGGAGCCAGGCTCACCGGTCAATGATAACCGCTGACGCCCGGTTCACCTACAATTGTTTATCTTCGACCACCATTTTCGCCGGAAGTTCGCCCCATGACGCCCGCCCCGCGCAAGACCCTGACGCTGCTGGTCAACCTCGGCACGCCCGATGCCGCCACCGCCGGCGCGGTACGCCGTTACCTGACCGAATTCCTGCACGACTACCGGGTGGTCGACCTCAGCCGCTGGCTCTGGTGCATCCTGCTGCACTTCATCATCCTGCCGATCCGCTCGGGCCGGGTGGCCAAGAACTACGCCAAGATCTGGCATGCCGACGGCTCGCCGTTGCTGGTGCACTCGCGCCGGCTGGCCGAGAACCTGCAGCACCAGATGCCGAACACGCCGGTGGCGCTGGCCATGCGCTACGGCAAACCCTCGGTGTCCGAGGTGCTGGACCGTTACCCCGACCTGGACGAGTTGACCGTGCTGCCGCTGTATCCGCAGTATTCGGCCACCACCAGCGCTTCGGTGTTCGATGCCGTCAGCCGCCATTACCAGGCGCGCGAACGCGTGCCGGGCATCCGCTTCATCGCCGATTACCACCGGCATCCGGCCTGGCTGGACGCGATGGAAGCGCGCATCCGCAGCCATTGGGACCTGCACGGCCGCGGCCAACGCCTGCTGTTCTCGTTCCACGGCATCCCGGTGCGCTTCGCCGAACGCGGCGATCCGTATCCGCAGCAGTGCCGTGCCGGTGCCGACGCCTTGGCCGAACGCCTGGGTCTGGCGCCGGACGAGTGGCTGCTGACCTACCAATCGCGCTTCGGACGCGAACCCTGGCTGCAGCCGTACACCGACAAGACCCTGGAGCAGTTGGGCCGTGACGGCGTGCGGAACGTGGACATCGTCTGCCCCGGCTTCGCGGTCGACTGCCTGGAGACGCTGGAGGAGATCGCGGTCGAGAACGCGCACGTGTTCCGTTCCGCCGGCGGCGGCGAGCTGCGCTACATCAGCGCCCTGAACGAAGAGCCCGGGCACGTCGCGGCGCTGGCCAAGGTGCTGGAAGACGGCGGCCGGCCGGCATGATCGAAACCGGTTTCGACACCGCGCGCGGCCGCATCGCCGCGCTGCGCTTCGGTACGCCCGGCGGCCGACGCGTGCTGGCCCTGCACGGCTGGCTCGACAATGCCGCCAGCTTCGTGCCGATGGCGCCGTTCCTGGCGGCGCACGACGTGGTCGCCATCGACCTGATCGG
>CAZRXZ010000197.1:0-3199 GCA_964604095.1 uncultured Arenimonas sp.
CGGTTTCGACATCGATGCGGCACGCCGCGCCCTGCTCAAGGCCGATCCGGCGTTCACGCCCTGGGTGCGGCGCATCGGACCGCTGGAGCACGCCGCCGGCTGGAAACGGCCGTTCGACGTCGCCGACGCCCTGGCCCGCGCCATCCTCTACCAGCAGCTCAGCGGCAAGGCCGCGGCCACCATCGTCGCGCGCGTGGAGCAGGCCATGGGCGCGCCGGCCTTCCATCACCGCAATCTGGCCCGCCTGAGCGACGAGCAGTTGCGCGCCTGCGGCGTGTCGGGCAACAAGGTGTTGGCCCTGCGCGACCTGGCGCGGCGCGAGAAGGGCGGCGAGATCCCCGATTCGCGCCGGCTGCAATATCTCGACAACGACGCCATCATCGATGCCTTGGTGCCGACGCGCGGCATCGGCCGCTGGACCGTGGAGATGATGCTGATGTTCCGTTTGGGCCGGCCGGACGTGCTGCCGGTGGATGACCTGGGCGTACGCCAAGGCGCGATGGCGCTGGATGGCTTAAGCGCGATGCCGGCGCCGAAGGCTTTGCTGGCGCGCGGCGAAGCCTGGGCGCCGTACCGGACCTTGGCCGCGTTCTATCTGTGGCGCATCGCCGATGCCGGCAAGCAGGCCGCGAAACGCTCTCAGGACTGAGCGCGCTCCGACCAGCACCAATGCCAGGGCTCGTAGGCGATGCCGTGACGGTTGCCGCGCGGATAGCTCAGGGCGAAGCCGAAATCGCCGGCGCGCGCCTGCAGCCAGGCGAAGGCGGGCGTCGCTTCGAAGCCTTCTTCGGCCGGCGGCTGGCCGGGCGTGCCGATGTCGAGTGCGCGTCCGCTGTGGTGCTCGCTGAAGCCCGGTGCGGTGTTCACCCGCAGGATGTCGGCCAGCGCCGATCCGCGGGCCAGCTTTCGGCGGAAGATGCCCATTTGATAATGCGCGCTGCGGAAGCCGGAGATGGCGTCCAGCGCCACGCCTTCGGCGCCGGCGGCGGCGCGCATGCGTCGCCAGGCCTTGGCGGCGTCGTAGTCCAGCCACAGCGGCCGCCGGTAGCGGTCGCGGCCGGCGTACTCCAGTTGCACCGGTTCGGCCACCGGCGCCAGTCCGCTACGTTCGGAATATTCCGGCGCACACAGACCGAGCTCGGCCAAGAGCGGCTCGAGGTCGGACACCGGCCGCAGGCCCGATCCGGCAGCGGCATCGAACAACAGCTCATCCAGCGCATCGGCGCGCGGGCGCGGCCGGCTGCTGCGCAGGAAGAAGCGCGCGCGGCCGTGATGCAGCGTGGCGACGTAACGGCCGTCGCGACGGTCGCGCACCAGCCAATCGGCCGACGCCAGTTGGCGGGCCGCGGCATTGCCGCGCGCGCGGTACAGGCAGGCCGGCACCGCGTCGTACACGCGGCCGTTGATCAGTCGGTATTCCGGCGGCGTCAGCATCAGGCGCTCTGCAAGGCGGCGAGGAAATCCCTCGGTCGCACCAAGCTTAATAAAATCGGCCTGCGTTGGGTAGGTACCAGCACCGCCGCCTGCCGCGCCGTCAGGTACACGCGCGCGTTCTGGCCGTTGCGCAAGCGGAACAGCCCGGACTGCAGACCGGGCAGTGCGGCACCGAACAGTTTCATGGCCGGTTGCCAGCCGCGCTCGGCTTCCAGGTCGAGCAGGCGCGCCTGCTGTGCCAGCAACTCCGCACGCGCCCAGCGGGTGCGGAGCAGGCCATGCCGCAGCGTCAGATGCGTCGCATCCAGTTCGATGCGCGGATTGCGCGCCTGCAGCATGCCGAACCCGATCAACACCGGGCCGAGTGCGATGATCGAGACCAGTGCCCAGGGCGGCAGCGCGCGCAGGCCGCCCGGATCCAAGGCCCACACGCCGGCCAGCAGCACGGCCGGCAACACGGCGCTGGCGATGAGCACCGCATTCGCGGCGGCTCCCGGCGGCGCCAATTCGAAGGATTTCGCCGCAGTCATGTCGTCAGAACGCCTTGATCCAGGCGGCGATGTCGGCGATCACCGCCGGATCGACCTGGCCGGGCTGCAGATACTCCTGCGGATTGCCGCGGCCCTGGCCCGGCATCAGCAGATGGTTCAGCGCCGGGTAGCGGCGGACGCGCACGTCGGACCGGCCGGACAGGCCTTTCTGCCAACGCGCCAGATCGCCGGCCACCGTCACCTGATAATCGCGTTCGCCTTGGATCAGCAGCATGGGCAGTTTCACGGCCTTGGCTTCGGCCACCGGGTCGTACGCCAAGAGCGCGCGCCAATAGGCTTCCGGCAAACCCAGCATCGGCTTGGCCGGTGCCGGGCCGCCGCCGCGCATCGCCTCGATCTCATCGCGCTGCGCGCGCAACGCGGTGATCGCCTGCAGGTCCTGTTCGGTGACCACAACGTCCAGTTCGGCCAGGTATTCGACCTGAGCCGGCACGATGTCGTGCAGGGCGCGGGCGTTGGCCGCCAACAGCACCAGGCCGCGCACGTTGCCGGAACGCTTGGCGACCATCGGCGCGGCATAGCCGCCCAGGCTATGGCCGAGCACGAATATGCGCGCCGGATCGATGCCGGGCGTTTCGCGCAGGCGCGCCAGCGCGGCGACGGCGTCGTCCACGGTTTCCTCGCGCAGGGTGAAGGCGCCGCCGGTGAAATCCTGCGGCCGCGCCTTGGTGCGTTTTTCGTAACGCAGTACGGCGATGCCTTCGCGCGCCAGGCCCTGCGCCAAGTCGCGGAACGGCTTGTTCGGGCCGATGGTTTGGTCGCGGTCATGCGGGCCGGAGCCGTGTACCAGCACCACGGCCGGGAACGGGCCGTGGCCGGCGGGCAGGGTCAGCGTCGCCGGCAGCCCGGTGGCTTCGTCGCCGATGCGCAGTTCGCGTTCGTTCCGCGCCGGTGCGGCGGGCGGGGAGGCCGTGGCGGTTTCCGCGGCCGGCAGGATGCGGAAGCCCGAGACCTTGCCGCGCGCATCGACCGCGACCAGTACATCCAGCACCGCTTGGGCGAATTCGTGGCGGTAGAACACCAGGTTCTGGCCGCCTTGCGCCGTCACGCGGGCCGCGCCGCGCGCGCGCAGGGCGCCGACCTGCTGCGGCAAGGTGCTCCAGACCGCGCCCAGTTGCGCCGCGGACAGGCTGTTGCCGGCGGCTTCGTCAAGCATCGCGTGCGCGCCGGTCGGGTCGCCCGCATCCAGTTTGGCCAGAAAGCGGTCGGCGATG
>CAZRXZ010000198.1:0-3192 GCA_964604095.1 uncultured Arenimonas sp.
GCCGGCTTCAGGTTCGGGCTGAGCATCTGGTAATCGATGCGCCAGCCGACGTTCTTGGCGCGTGCCGCGCCGCGCTGGCTCCACCAGGTGTAGTCCTGACCGGTCGGATTCAGGCTACGGTAGGCATCGACCCAGCCGTCCTCGGCGGTCAGCGCGCTCAGCCAGGCCCGCTCTTCCGGCAGGAAGCCGGAATTCTTCTCGTTGGATTTGGCGTTGCGGATATCCATCGCGGTATGCGCGATGTTCCAGTCGCCGCACAGCACGAACCTCCGGCCGCTGGCCAGCATGGCGGCGAACTTCGGCCGGATCCAGTCCATCACCTCGAACTTGAAGCGCTGGCGCTCCTCGGCCGAGGAGCCGGACGGCAGGTACAGCGACACCACCGAGAGCTCGCCGAAGCGGGCCTCGAGGTAGCGGCCCTCCTCGTCGAACGGCGCCCAGCCCAGGCCGGTGACGACCTCGTCCGGCACGCGCCGGCTGTAGATGGCGACGCCGGAATAGCCTTTCTTGGTGCTGGCGTCGCGGAAGAACGCGTGGTAGCCGGCGGGCCGGAACAGGCCGTCGCCGAGCTGGTGCTCCTGGGCCTTGGTCTCCTGCACGCACAATACATCGGCGTCCTGGGCGGCGAACCAGTCGAAGAAGCCTTTGCTGGCGGCCGAGCGGATGCCGTTGGCGTTGAAGCTGATGATGCGCATGCAGGGCCCGTGCTGATAAACTGGCACCAGAGTAGCGCAACCGGAGCGAAGGGGAAACATGCAGCCGTACCAAGAAGGCTTTCTGCAACTGGCCATCCGCAAGCAGGTGCTGCGCTTCGGCGAGTTCACCCTGAAGTCCGGGCGCATCAGCCCCTATTTCTTCAACGCCGGACTGTTCGACGACGGCGAGAGCCTGGACACCGTCTGCCAGGCTTACGCCACCCGCATCCTGGACAGCGGCATCGGCTTCGACATGCTGTTCGGCCCCGCCTACAAAGGCATTCCGCTGGCCGCCGGCACCGCCATGGCGCTGGCGCGGCAAGGCCGCAACCTGCCGGTGGCGTTCAACCGCAAGGAGGCCAAGGCCCACGGCGAAGGCGGCAGCCTGATCGGCGCGCCGGTGCGCGGCCGGGTGCTGATCGTCGACGACGTGATCACCGCCGGCACCGCCATCCGCGAATCGATCGACATCATCCGCGGCCAGGGCGCCGAGGTCGCCGGCATCGTCATCGCGCTCGACCGCCAGGAGCGCGGCGCCGACTCGGCGCTGTCCGCCAGCCAGGAGATCCTGCGCCAATACGGCTTCCCGGTGCACAGCATCGTCGGATTGGGCGAGCTGCTGGATTACGCGCGCGACCGCCCCGAGCTTGCGCAGTACCGCGAGCCGCTGCAGAATTACCGTAACCGCTACGGGGTATCCGCATGAAAATCGCCAAACCGCTGCTGATCGCGTTCCTCGGCTTGGGCGTCATGTTCGCCGGGGCGCAGGAGAAGAAGGTCTACCGCTGGGTCGACAAGGACGGCAAGGTCCACATCAGCGACCAGCTGCCGCCGGAAGAGGTCGGCCGCGCGCGCAAGGAATACAGCGCCAACACCGGCAGCCTGCGCAGCGACGTCAAGACCCCGCTCAGCCCGGCCGAACAGGCCGCCGCCGCCGAGCAGGCGCGCATCGAGGCCGCGGCGCTGGCCGAGGCCGAAAAGGCCAAGCGCATCGAACAGGGCATGATCGCCAACTACGACACCGAGGAAGCGCTGCAGCGCGCGTTCAACGAACGCACCGACCTGCTGAAGAACACCATCGTGTCGCTGCAGGCCAGCATCCAATCGCGCCGTGCCGCGGTCATCAGCGGCCTGAACGAACTGGCCGAAGCCGAACTCAAGGGCCAGAAGCTTCCGGACGCCAAGCTCAAGACGCTGCAGAGCAACCACGCGCTGGTCATCGGCCAGACCGAACAGATGGCGCGCCTGAACGCCAACTACACCGCGTTGCAGGCCGAATTCGCGCTGACCCTGGAAAGATACCGGACGCTGAAGGCGGAAGCGGACGCCAAACGCGCCGCGCTTCCGGGCCTGTAAGCCCTCAGAACGGCAGATTCAAGGCCGGGTCGAGCGCCAGCAGGCGCTCGCGGAAGGCCTCTTGGATGCGCGCCAGGGCGGCCGCATCGTTGGCCTCGAAACGCAGCACCAGCACCGGCGTGGTGTTGGACGCCCGCACCAGCCCCCAGCCATCCGGCCAATCGGCGCGCAGGCCGTCGATCAGGCTGATGCGCGCGCCGTCGAAGTGCGCTTCGGCCACGAAACGCTCGACCAGCGCGTGCTGCCGGCCCTCCTCGACCGCGACCTTGAGCTCGGGCGTGGACACCGAGCTCGGCAGGGCGTCGAACACGGCCTGCACGCCTTCCGGCGCCGCCGCCAAGATCTCCAGCAGGCGCGCGGCCGAGTAGATGCCGTCGTCGAAGCCGAACCAGCGTTCGGCGAAGAAGAAGTGGCCGCTCATCTCGCCGGCCAGCTCGGCATGCGACTCCTTCATCTTGGCCTTGATCAGCGAGTGGCCGGTCTTCCACATCAACGGACTGCCGCCGTTGCGCAGGATATGGCCCTGCAGGGCGCCGGTGCATTTCACGTCGTAGATGATGGCCGCGCCCGGGTTGCGGCTGAGCACGTCCTCGGCGAACAGCATCAACAGGCGGTCCGGATAGACGATTTCGCCCTTCGCGGTGACCACGCCGAGCCGGTCGCCGTCGCCGTCGAAGGCCAGGCCGAGGTCGGCGCCGTTGCGCTTGACCAGCTCGACCAGGTCGCGCAGGTTGTCCGGATCGCTCGGATCGGGATGGTGGTTCGGGAAATTGCCGTCGACCTCGCAGTAGATCTCCTCGACCTGGGCGCCGATGGCGGCCAGCACCTTGGGCGCCACCGCGCCCGGCACGCCGTTGCCGCAATCCACCACCACCTTGAGCGGACGCTCGATGTGGATGTCGTCGGCGATGGTGCGCACGTACTCCGGCAGCACGTCGCGTTGGGTCACCGCGCCGGGCGTTTCGGCCTTGATGATCTTCTTGTCGACGATGCGGTCGAACAGCGCGGTGATGGCGTTGCCGGACAGGGTGTGGCCGTCGATGACGAT
Source organism: uncultured Arenimonas sp. (assembly GCA_964604095.1). GTDB lineage: Bacteria > Pseudomonadota > Gammaproteobacteria > Xanthomonadales > Xanthomonadaceae > Arenimonas. The sequence goes on from CAZRXZ010000198.1 coordinate 3,100, forward strand.
CTTGAAGCCGTTGTAGTCCGGCGGGTTGTGCGAACCGGTCAGCGAGATGCCGCTGCGGAACTCGGAGTTGGCGGCGGCGAAATACACCAGCGG
>CAZRXZ010000199.1:0-3179 GCA_964604095.1 uncultured Arenimonas sp.
TCTCCGCGCCGCCGCAGGCGCTGATCGAAGCCGATGCCGCCCGCAGCCTGGCCGAAGACATCCAGGGCGGCGATGTCACCGCCGACCTGCTCGAGGACCGCATCGGGTCCGGTTATGTGATCGCCAAGGAGGCCGCCGTGATCTGCGGCCGCCCCTGGTTCGATGCCTGCTTCCGGCAACTGGATCCGGACGTGGCGCTGGAGTGGCTGGTCGCCGAGGGCGATGAGGTCGCCGCCGGCACCGTGCTGGTGCGCTTCCGCGGCCGCACGCGCGCCTTGGTCGGCGCCGAACGCAGTGCCCTGAACTTCCTGCAGACCCTCTCGGCCACCGCCAGCCAGACCGCGGCATTCGCCAAGGCCCTGGCCGGCACCGGCACGCGCGTGCTGGATACCCGCAAGACCCTGCCCGGCCTGCGCCAGGCCCAGAAGTACGCGGTTCGCGTCGGCGGCGGCAGCAACCATCGCATGGGCCTGTTCGACGCGGTCATGCTCAAGGAAAACCATATCCATGCCGCCGGCTCGATCGCCGCGGCGGTGGCCGCCGCGCGTAGCCGGCATCCGGCCGTGCCGGTCATCGTCGAGGTGGAGACCTTGGACGAACTGCGTCAAGCCCTGGCGACCGACTGCACGCGCATCCTGATCGACGATTTCAGCGACGCCGACATGCGCGCAGCGGTGCGCCTGGCCGACGGCCGCACGCCGCTGGAAGTCTCCGGCAGCGTCGGCCTGGAACGCCTGGCCGCGATCGCGGCGGCCGGCGTCGATTTCGTCTCGGTCGGCGCCATCACCAAACACATCCGCGCCATCGATTTCTCGATGCGCCTGGGCGATCCGCCATGAACGCCGTCTGGCTGGTGCTGCTGGCGTTTCCGCTGCTGGCGTTCTGGTCCTCGGGCCGGGCCGCCGCCGAGGAAGCGGCGCGTTTCAGCCGGCAGCTGTGCATCCGCGCCGGCGTGCAATGGCTGGACGACAGCGTGCACCAGATACGGATCGCGGTCGAACGCGACGGCGGCCGCCTGCGCTGGCGACGGACCTACCGTTACGAATACTCGAACGACGGCCACGACCGCCATCCCGGCAGCGTGACCCTGCTCGGCGACCGGGCGGTGAGCTGGAGCGAACCGGTGGCGCGCGCCGCGCCCGACCGCCTTATTTGACGATCCGCAGATGGCCGCCTTTCGGCGGCGGCGGGGTGTCGTCGTCGCCCGGCTCGGCATCGGCCGCGGCCTGCTCGGCCGAAGCCGCATCGGTATCTTCCGGCGCGCTCTCGTCCGGCGGCAGCATCATGCCCTGTCCGGTTTCATGGGCGTAGATGGCGATCACCGCCGCCACCGGCACGTACAGGTACTGGCTGACGCCGGAAAAGCGGGCCTTGAAGCTCAGGCCGTCGTTGCCCAGATCCAAGGACTCGACCGCGCGCATGGCGATGTTGAGCACCACCTTGCCGTCCTTGATGGCGGACGCCGGCACCTGCACGTCCGGCTGGCGGGCATCGACCAGGATGTAAGGCGTCAGCTGGTTGTCGTTGATCCATTCGTACAGCGCCCGCAGCAGGTACGGGCGGTTGGAGCTCATGCGCACGTCGTTCATCCGCTGAAGGCCAGGTCGCGCAAGACCTTCTCTTCCGGGGTCATGCTGCGCGTGAACGCCGGATTGCGGAAGATGCGCAGGCCGTAATCCTCGACGCATTTGGCGTCCTTGGGCAGCACCACACCCAGCGACGGCAGGCGCCAGATGATCGGCGTGATCGCGCAGTCGACCAGACTCATGTCGTTGCCGAAGAAATAGCGGTTGCCCTTGAAGAACGGCAGCGATTCCAGGATCAGTTCGCGCAGGCGCTTGCGCGCGGGCTCGGCGCCCTTGCCGCCGGCCATGATGGCCTGCACCTGCGGCACCCAATCCTGCTCGACCTGGCGCACGGCGATGCGGTGCATGGCGCGGAAGATCGGCTCGGCCGGCATCAACGCCGGATGCGGGTAGCGTTCGTCCAGGTACTCGGCGATGACGTTGGAGATGTAGATGGCGTTGTCGCGTTCGACCAGGGTCGGCACCGAGTGGTAATGCGGGGCCAGCAACAGCAAATCCTCGGGCGGATTGGCGGTATCGACGGGAACCAGGTCGTAGGTCAGGCCCTTGGCGGCCATCACCATCCGGACCTTATGGCAGACCACGCAGTTTTTCGCGGTATAGAGTGTCAGGGTGTTGCGGGATCGCGGCGCTGTTGCCATTCCATTGTACCTATCGAAGTCGAGGGTGATTTGCGTCCATTCATCTTAAAATCGCCAATTTCACCGCATTTTGCAATGCCCGGCATGAAAAAAGGCCGCTGTCGCGGCCTTTTCCCAACGATTCCAATGCGTTATCAGTGGATATCGCGCCAGTATTCCTTGTTCAGGAAGTAGGCCAGCAGGGTGAAGAAGGCCAGGAACAGCACGGCCCAGACGCCGATGGATTCGCGCTTGGCGGCGGCCGGCTCCCCGACATAGGCCAGGAAGGTGGTGATGTCGCGGGCGACCTGGTCGTACTCTTCGGCGCTGAGGCTGCCTTTCTTGTGCTCCGGGATGCTGAAACCGGTCAGGCACTGGCCGTTGACCTCGCCTTTCGGGCAGTGGCCGCCCTCGGGCTTGGGCTCGGTCAGCGGATGCTGGCTGCCTTGCAGCTCCCACAGCACGTGCGGCATCGAGGCACCCGGGAACACCGTGTTGTTCCAACCCATCGGACGCGACTCGTCGACGTAGAAGGACTTCAGGTAGTTGTAGACCCAGTCTGCGCCCTCGGCCTTGCGGCGGGCGATCAGGCTGAGATCCGGCGGGGCCTTGCCGAACCAGGCCGTGGCCTGCTTCGGATCCATGCCGGTGTTCATCGGCTCGCCGAACTTGGCGCCTTCGGGCATCAGATGCTTGGTGACCTGCTCTTCGGTCAGGCCGAGGTCTTCGGCCATGCGCGAGTAGCGCTGGTAACCCAACGAGTGGCAGGCGGCGCAGTAGTTCATATACAGCGCGGCGCCGCGCTGCAGCGAACCCTTGTTGCCGAGATCGACCTGGGCCGATTCCATTTCGATGCCGCCGCCGGCGGCCGAGACGGAACCCGAAAGCAGGACGGCGGCGGCCATCAGACCGCGGAAGAACGAAACAGGCTTAGTCATGGTCGGGAATCCGGGCTGGCACGTCTTTGGTCTGG
>CAZRXZ010000200.1:0-1952 GCA_964604095.1 uncultured Arenimonas sp.
CGCACAAGCTGCAGGTGCCGCGCGGCGACCGCACCGGCCAGGTGATCGAGCCCTACCTCACCAACCAGTGGTTCGTGAAGATGGACACGCTGGCCCAGCGCGGCCTGGAACTCGTGGAAAACGGTTCAGTGCGTTTCGTACCGGAGAATTGGATCAACACCTACCGCCATTGGATGGAAAACATCCAGGACTGGTGCATCTCGCGCCAGCTGTGGTGGGGCCACCGCATCCCGGCCTGGTACGACGACGCCGGCCGCATCTACGTCGGCCGCAGCGAAGCCGCGGTGCGCGCCGCGCACGACCTCGGCGCGGACGTGGTGCTGACCCGCGACAGCGACGTGCTGGAGACCTGGTTCAGCTCGGCGCTGTGGTCGCACTCCACGCTCGGCTGGCCGAACGAACAGGACATGGCCGAGCGCGGTTTCGACAAGCGCCTGCCGACCTCGGTGCTGGTGACCGGCTTCGACATCATCTTCTTCTGGGTCGCCCGGATGATCATGATGACCGACCACTTCACCGGCCGCGTGCCGTTCAAGGACGTGTACATCACCGGCCTGGTGCGCGACAAGGACGGCCAGAAGATGTCGAAGTCGAAGGGCAACATCCTCGACCCGATCGACATCATCGACGGCATCTCGCTGGAGGCGCTGACCGAGAAACGCACCCAAGGCCTGATGCAACCGCAGATGGCCGAGAAGATCCGCAAGGCCACGCAGAAGGAATTCGCCGACGGCATCCCGGCCTTCGGCACCGACGCGCTGCGCTTCACCTTCGCCTCGCTGGCCACCCACGGCCGCGACATCAAGTTCGACCTGAACCGCTGCGAAGGCTACAAGAACTTCTGCAACAAGCTGTGGAACGCCACGCGCTTCGTGCTGATGCATTGCGAGGACTTCCAGGCGCAGGGCGCCAGCCCGGCGCGTTCGGAAGCCGAACGCTGGCTGCTGGCGGAGCTGGCGCGCACCTGCACCGAGGTCGAGCGCCAGTTCGCCGACTACCGCTTCGACCTGGCCTCGGCCGCGCTCTACGAGTTCGCCTGGAACACCTACTGCGACTGGTTCGTGGAATTCGCCAAGCCGGTGCTGGCCGGCGACGACTCTGCCGCCGCCGACAGCATGCGCCATACGCTGCTGCAGGCGCTGGAGGCGCTGCTGCGCCTGCTGCATCCGATCACGCCGTTCATCACCGAAGAGATCTGGCATGCGGTGGCCCCGAAGCTCGGCCTGTCCGGCGGCTCCATCAGCCTGCAGGCCTATCCGCAGGGCGCCGACTTCGGCGCCCCCGACGCGGCCGCCTGCGCCAACATCGAATGGCTGAAGGCGGTGGTGACCGCCCTGCGCTCGATCCGCAGCCAGATGGGCATCGCGCCCGGCAAGGCGGTGCCGCTGCTGTGGCGCTCGGCCGGCGGCGAGGACCGCGCGCGGCTGGCCGCGCTCGACGCCAGCCTGCGCTTCCTGGCGCGCCTGGATTCGATCGAGATGCTCGACGGCGAGGCCCCGGCCTCGGCCACGGCCTTGGTCGGCGAACTGCAGGTGTTCATCCCGCTGGCCGGCCTGATCGACCTGGACGCCGAGAAGGCACGCCTGGCCAAGGAACTGAAGCGCATCGAGGCCGAAATCGGCAAATGCCGCGGCAAGCTGGCCAGCGACACCTTCGTGGCCAACGCGCCGCCGGCGGTGGTGGAGCAGGAACGCCAACGCCTGGCCGACTGGCAGGCGCAGCAGGCCGCGTTGGCCGCGCAACTGCAGAAATTGGCATGACGTAGGGGCGAACCGCGTGTTCGCCCTGTCTCATCCGCCGGAATACATGCTGAGGCGAACCGTGTGTTCGCCCGCGTTATCGCGAAAAATCGAAATCCTGCAGCTCGATGGCCATCACGATGCCCTCTTCGCGTCCGTTGGGCGCGGGATAGTAATTCGGGCGGCGGCCGATTTCGTTGAAGCCCTCGCTTT
>CAZRXZ010000200.1:2052-3169 GCA_964604095.1 uncultured Arenimonas sp.
TTGGGCGCGGGATAGTAATTCGGGCGGCGGCCGATTTCGTTGAAGCCCTCGCTTTCATACAGCGCGATGGCGTGCGGATTGCTGGGCCGCACCTCCAGGAACAGGCGCTGCAGGCGATGCCAGCGCGCCACTTCGAACATCTGCCGCAGCAGACGCCGGCCCTGGCCATGGCCTTGGTGCTCGGGCGCCACGCAGATGTTCAGCAGATGGCCTTCGTCGGCGGCGCAGCTGAGCACGAAGTAGCCGATCAGTCCGCTCTGGCCTTCCAGCAGCCAGCACTCATGGCCGGCGTACAGGCAGTCGCGGAAGATGCCGGCGGTCCACGGGAACGGATAGGCGCGTAATTCCACGGCCATCACCGCATCGACATCGGCCTGCTTCATCAGCCGAAGCTGCGGGTCGCTGGTTTTGCCCTGCGCGCTCATCGCGGCCGGCGTTGTGCCCGGATCGCACGCCATAGCGATTTCTTGGCGCGGGCCGGATCGGACGGCAAGGCGATGGCGGCCAGATCAACGCCGGCCGCGTGGCGGCGGATGTTGCGGCCGAGCGCGCTGTCCCAGAACGGACTCAGCGGCGCGGTGGCGGCAACCGGCGCATCGGCGGCAGCCGGTGCGGCCGCAGCGACCGGAGCCGGCGGCGGAGCGGCGGCGGCCGGCGCACGCACCGGCGCGTACAGCGTGAAGCCCATGGCCTGCAAGCGCTGGCGCGCGAGGGCGTCGAACATGTTCAGGCCGCTTTGGGCTTGAGCTTCAGCCACAGCCAATACAGCGGGCCGGACAGGGCGTAGGCGCCGGCCATGGCCAGCAGCACGCGCGGCGGATCGATGAACAGGGCCACCAGCACCACGATCACCACGAAGGCGGAGGCGAACGGCACTTTGTCCTCGCGCTCCTTGGGTTGGCCCGAGCCCTTGAAACTGGTGTAGCGGAAGCGCGAAACCATCAGCAGGGCGCAGGCCACGGTCAGCGCCAAGGCGACATGGCGCAGCTCCTGGCCTTTCCAGCCGAATTCGTTCATGGCCCAGACGAAGGACATCATCATGCCGGCCGAAGACGGGCTGTTCAGGCCGATGAACCAGCGCTTGTCGACCGAGCCGACCTGGGTGTTGAAGCGCGCC
>CAZRXZ010000201.1:0-3147 GCA_964604095.1 uncultured Arenimonas sp.
CCGTTGAGCGCGCCCTGCGCGTTCATGGCGAACAGCTCGGGCGCCAATGTGCGGGTGATGTTGTACAGCGGCAGGCCGGTGCGCTCGGCGCAGGAGCGGATCAAGGGCGCCGAGCCGATCCAGGTGACGGTCTGCGGTACGCCGACGCGCCGCAGCGACTCGATCGAGACCAGCGAGTCCTTGCCGCCGCCGATGGCGACCAGGGCATGGCGCGCCAGGCCGAGCGCCGGCGCCGGGGCATCGGCCGCGCCCGAATGCGGGAAGCGGATGCGCCCGCGCAGGCCCAGGCCGTTTCGGTAGGCGAATTCGCCCAGGCCGTTTTCATAGATACGGGTCAGCAGCGCGGCGGTATCGGCGTCGATGGCATAGCTGTCGAGCACGATCGTTTCCGGCACCGCGGCCTTGTAATAGCTGACGCCGGCGATCAGGTGCAGGCTGCGCAGCGCGGCCTGCACCGCGCGCGCGCGCGCCGCATCGAGCGCGAACGGCGCGCCGGGGAACACGATGGTCTCGCTGAACGTGCCGCCGGTGTCGAAGGCGTAGTCGAGCCGGGCCGTGCCGGTGGCGGCGTCGAAGGCGCAGCCGGTGAAATGGAAGCGCGAAACCGCCGCGCGGTCGAACAGGTACTCAGTCATCGAAGATCACCTCGCGCGGCAGGGCGCGCAGATTGTAGTGGTTGGCCATGACCTGGCCGTAAGCGCCGGCGGTGTCGATCAGCAGCACGTCGCCTTCGGCGGTGTCGGCCGGCAGGACCACCTGCCGCGCCAGCACGTCGGTCGATTCGCAGATCGGGCCGACCACGTCGACGCGCGGACCGTCCGCCCCCGGCCGGCTCAGGTTCACCACGCGGTGCTTGGCTTGGTACAGCGCCGGCCGCATCAGCGCGTTCATGCCGGCATCGAGCCCGACGCGGCGCACGCCGAGCTTGTCGACCACCTGGCTGACGCGCGCCAGCAGCACGCCGGCCTGCGCCGTCAGATAACGGCCCGGCTCCATCCAGAGCGCGTACTGCGGCCAGTGCGTGCGGGCCTCGGCCAAGGCCGTGGCCAGGGCGTCGATGTCGAATTCGCTTTCGCCGTCGCGGTACGGCACGGCCAAGCCGCCGCCGACGTTGATCGCCGTCACCGTGCCGATGCCGTCGGCGACACGCGCCAACTGCGCGAACAGCTGCGCCCAGTGGCCGGCATCCTGCACGCCGCTGCCGACATGCGCGTGCAGCACCGCGATGTCGGCGCCGATGGCGCGCGCGGCCTCGACGAACGCCGGCACCTCGTCCAGCGCCAGTCCGAACTTGGCTTCCGGACCGCCGGTCTTCACATGCGCGTGGTGGCCCAGGCCGTAGCCCGGATCGACCCGCAGCGCGATGCGGCGGCCGGCGAACAGCTCGGGCCAATGCCGCAACGGATACAGGCTGTCGAGCGTCAGCCACTCGGCCAGATCGCGCGCACCGGCGTAATCGGCGCGGCTGGCGAAGCTGGGCGTGAACAGCAGACGCTCGGCCGGCAGTGCCGGCAACACCCGGCGCACATGCCGCAGCTCGGGCAAGGACACGCACTCGAAGCCGAAACCGGCCTCGGCCAGCTCGGCCAGCAACGCCGGATGGGCATTGGCCTTGAGCGCGTAGAAGCGGCGCTCCAGCGCGTCGATGCCGGCGAAGGCGCGCGCCTGACGGCGCAGGGTCGGCAGATGGTAGACATACGCCGGCGTGCCGGCGGCGGCCTCGGCCAGCAGCGGCTCGCGCGCGGCCTGCCACCACGGCGGCGGTTCGGCCGCGGCCGGTTCGGCGATGGCGCGCCAGCTCGGGCCGAACACCGCCGATTGCTCGACCGGCATCGCGCCGCATTCGATCAGCAGCGCATGCAGGGTCGGCAACAGGTCGTGCGCCACGCCTTCGTCGACCACGAAGGTCAGGTTCAAATCATTCGAGCTCTGCGACACCATATGCACGCGTTCGCGGCCGAACTCGGCCCAGATCTCGGTCAGCCGGTCGAGCATCGAGCGCATGCCGCGGCCGACCAGGGTCACCGCCGAGCACGGCGTGATCACCTTGACCCGGCAGACCGTGGCCAGATCGGCGCACAGGGCGTCGAGCACGTTGGAGTTCATCAGGTTGTCGGACGGGTCGAGCGAGACGGTGACGTTGGTCTCCGAGGTCGAGATCATGTCGACCGACAGGCCGTGCGCCTTGAAGCAGGCGAACAGGTCGGCCAGGAAGCCGACCTGCTGCCACATGCCGATCGACTCCATCGACACCAGCACGATGCCGCTGCGGGTGCTGATGGCCTTGACCCCGGGCTGCGGTTCGGCGCTGCGGCTGATGCAGGTGCCGGGCATGTCCGGGCGGCCGGTGTCGCGGATCCACAGCGGCACGCCCATGTCGCGGCAGGGGTGGATGCAGCGCGGGTGCAGCACCTTGGCGCCGGTGGTGGCGATTTCCTGCGCCTCCTGGTATTCCAGGCGGCTGAGCAGGCGGGCGTCCGGCACCGCGCGCGGATTGGCGCTGAACATGCCGGGCACGTCGGTCCAGATCTCCACGCGGCGCGCACGCAGCAAGGCGCCGAAATAGGCGGCGGAGGTATCGGAACCGCCGCGGCCGAGGATGGCGGTGCCGCCGTCGGCGGCGCGGGCGATGAAGCCCTGGGTGATCAACAGCGGCGGATTGGCCTCGAAGCGCGCGCGCCAGGCGTCATCGCCGGCGTAATCGCAGGACACCGACAGCCGCGCGGCCCAGGCGCTTTGGTTCGGCAAGGACACGGCACTCAGCCAATCGCGGGCATCCAGCCAGGCCACCGGCACGCCCTGGCTGGCGAGATAGGCCACGCCGAGGGTGGACGACAGCAGCTCGCCCTGGGCCAGCAGTTCGGCCTGCCAGTCGAAGGCGCGCGTTTCCCGGCGCGGATCGGCCAGCAGACGCTGCAGTTCGGCCAGCCGTTCGGCCAGCACCGCCCCGCCGTCAAGTCCGAGCTCGGCGGCGAAATCCAGATGACGGGTGCGCAACTGGGCCAGCAAGTCGGCCAGGTAGGGCGCGTTGTCGGCGCGGTCGATGCCGCTCTGCAGCAGATTGGTGACGCCCGACAGCGCCGACACCACCACCAACACCTTGCCGTCCGCTTCACTCGCGCGGGTGCGCATCAGCGTGCCGATGGT
>CAZRXZ010000202.1:0-3138 GCA_964604095.1 uncultured Arenimonas sp.
CCCTGGGTCATCCACGACGCGCACCGCAGCGCGCTGATGGTCGACGGCCGGTTCGCCGTCCTGCCGATGAACGGCGTCGGCGTCACGCCGTTGCTGTCGATGGCGCTGTCCGAGAAGCGCCTGTACGCCGATGCCGTGACCGCGGTCCAGCGCATCCTGCCGGACGGCCGTTGATGCGCATCATCGGGTTCCGCCTGGGCGTGTTGCGGATTCCGCTGCGCACGCCGTTCAAGACCGCGCTACGCACGGTCGACTGCATCGAGGATGCGGTCATCCGCCTGGAAACCGACGAGGGGCACCTGGGATACGGCGAAGCGCCGCCGACCGTGGCCATCACCGGCGACAGCCTGGAGAGCATCCTGCAGGCCTTGCGCGAACGCATCGGCCCCGCCCTGCTCGGCTGCGCCGTCGCGGAGCTGGACGACAACTGCCGGCGGGTGCAGGCGGCGTTGCCGGGAACGCGCAGCGCCAAGGCGGCAGCCGAAATCGCGCTGTACGACCTGCACGCGCAGTCCTTGGGCGTGCCGCTGTACCGGGCGCTGGGCGGCGGCACGCCGCGCCTGGAAACCGACCTCACCATCAGCGTCAACGACACCGCCACCATGATCGCCGACTGCCAGGCCGCGATCGCCCGCGGTTTCCGGGCGCTGAAGATCAAGGTCGGCAAGCAGCCGGAAACCGATGTTGGCCGCCTGCTCGCCATCCACGCCGCCGTAGCCGGCCGGGCCGGTTTGCGCATCGACGCCAACCAGGGCTGGAGCGCCGCGCAGACCATCGCCGTGCTGCACGCGCTGGACGCCGCCGGTGCGGCGTTCGAGCTGATCGAGCAGCCGGTGCCGGCCGCCGACATCGCCGGTCTGCGCGCCATCAAGGCCGCCGGCACGGGTACGCCGTTGCTGGCCGACGAAAGCGCGTTCGACCTGGCGCAGACCCGCAAGGTGCTCGAGCAAGACGCCGCCGACCTGATCAACATCAAGCTGATGAAGGCCGGCGGCCTGTCGCAGGCCATCGCCATCGCCGACCTCTGCGCCGCGCAAGGCGTGAACTGCATGATGGGCTGCATGCTGGAAGGCGGCATCAGCGCCGCCGCCGCCGCGCATCTGGCCATCGCGCGCGCCGGCGTCATCGACAAGATCGACCTGGACGGGCCGAGCTTGGGGGCGTTCGATCCGATTGACGGCAATACCCGTTTCGAAGATGCTGTGATCAGCGTGTCCGACCGCCCCGGACTGGGCATCGCCGCCGTCTCCCACATCACCTGGCTGTCCTGATGAACCGTCTGCTCTCCCTGCTCCTGCTGCTGGCCGCCGCGTCCGGCGTCCGCGCCGATTCCGCCTCGCCGGTGATTCCCGCCGACAGCACGCAACTGCTGTTGGTCACCTCGGCCGACTGGCAGGCCGCCACCGGACAACTGCAGGCCTTCGAGCGCATCGAGGGCGCCTGGCGCCCGGTGCGCCCGCCCTTCGCGGTCAGCATCGGCAAACACGGTTCGGCCTGGGGATCGGGCCTGCACCCGGAGCCGCAAACCGGACCGCAGAAACGCGAGGGCGACGGCAAAGCGCCCGCCGGCCTGTTCGCGCTCGGCACCGCCTTCGGCTATGCCCCGGCCAATGCCACCGCCCTGGGCTACCAGGCGATGGCCGAAAGCGACTGGTGCGTGGACGTGAACGCCTCGCCGCTGTACAACCGCATCGTCTCGACCGACACCGTGGGCGCGGCCGCCGTGGCCGGCTCCAGCGAGCCGATGCGACGCGACCTGCATCTGGACGGCGATCCGGTTTACGCCAAGGGGTTCGTCATCGCCCACAATCCGCGCAACCTGAGCGGTGCCGGCAGCTGCATCTTCGCGCACCTGTGGCGCGCGCCCGGCGTGCCCACCGCCGGCTGCACCGCCATGCCGGAAGCCGACATGGACGCCCTGCTCGCCTGGCTCGACCGCGACCGCCGCCCGGTATTGGTGCTGTTGCCCGAATCCGAATACCTGCGCCTGCGTACCGCATGGCAACTGCCTGAAAGGAATCCCTGAGCATGTCCGCATCCACCCGCGTCTTCCTCGGCCTGCTGCTCGGCATCCTGGCCGGTCTCGGCCTGAACCGCTTCGATCCCGACGCCGCGGTGTCCGTCGCCGCCATCGCGCAACCCGTCGGCCGGCTATGGCTGAACGCGTTGCAGATGTGCATCGTGCCCTTGGTCGCCGCCCTGCTGGTGGTCGGCATCAACCAGGCCAACGACGTCGCCACCTCCGGCCGTATCGCGCGCAAGGCCCTGCTGTGGATCCTCACCTTGCTGGCCTTGGCGGCGCTCGGCGCCGCCATCGCGGCGCCGCTGCTGCTGAACCTGATGCCGCACGACCCGGCGCTGATGGCGGTGCTGCAATCGGCCGCCAGCCCGGCATTGCCGCCGCCGGCCGGCGATTGGACCGGCGCCTTGGTTCCGGTCAACGTGCTGGCCGCGGCATCGGCCAACGCCATCGTGCCGATGGTGGCGTTCACCGTGCTGTTCGCTTTCGCGCTGACCCAGATCGAACCGGCCCGGCGGCGCCTGATCGTGGATTTCTTCCAGGGCGTGGCCGACACCGTGATCCAGATGGTGCACTGGATCCTGCTGGCCGGCCCGGTCGGCGTGTTCGCGCTGATCCTGCCGATCAGCGCCCAAGCCGGCGGCAGCGTGGTGCAGGCGCTGGGCATCTACATCGGCATGCTGTGCGTGCTGTATCTGGCCATCACCGGCATCCTGTACGGCGTCGCCCGCATCGGCAACGGCGAGCCGCTGCGGCGCTACGCCAACGCCATCCTGCCGGCGCAGGTGGTGGCGATGAGCACGCAGTCCTCGGTCGCCACCCTGCCGGCGATGGTGGAGAGCGCCGGCGCGCTGGGCTATCCGCGGCCGGTCACCGGCCTGGTGCTGCCGCTGGCGGTCTCGCTGTTCCGCATCACCAGCCCGATCCAATACCTGGGCGTGGTCTCGTTCATCGCCTGGGCCTACGGCATCGATCTGTCGCTGGCCACCACCGCGCTGTGCGTGGGCCTGGCGGTGCTCATCTCCATCGGCTCGGTCGGCTTGCCGGGCAGCGCCATCTTCATGGGCACCAACCTGCCGGTGGTGCAGGCCGCCGGCCTGCCGGTCGAACCCATGGGG
>CAZRXZ010000203.1:0-3126 GCA_964604095.1 uncultured Arenimonas sp.
ACCGGTGTTGACCACTTCGATCAGGTCCGTCACGTCGCGGTAGAACAGGTTCAGGCCGACCACGCCGCGCTGGCCGAGGCGGCGCTCCCAGCCCAGATCCAGGCCCCAGGCCTTTTCCGGGTCGAGCGCGGGATTGCCCAGGAAATCGTTGTCGCCGAGCTCGGCTTCCAGCAGCGCCGGCGACAGCTGGTTGAAGCTGGCGCGGCGCATGGTGCGCGCCACCGAGGCGGTGATGCGCTGGTCGGCGTCCAGGTTCCAGCGCAGGTGCAGCGAGGGCAGGAACACGCCGTAGTTCTCGTCACGGCGGCCGATGGCCGGATCGACGGTGCGGTCGTGGATGTCGAAACCGGTGCGCTGGTAACGCAGGCCGGCCTCCCATTCCATCGCGCCGGCTTTGCCGTCGGCGCGCAGGAACGGCTCGATGCGGGTTTCGGTCATGCGGTTCAGGCCGCCGGCGACGGGAGCGAACACGAAGTCGCCGGGAATCGTCGGGCGCGGACTCGGCGCGTTCGGGATGGTGATGCGGTTGCGGTCGTACAGGATTTCGGTGTCGCGCCGCTTGCGGGTCAGCTCCACGCCGAAACGCCACTCCACGCCGCCGGCGTCGCGCTGGTGGCGCAGCTCGAGGCTGGTCTCGCGGTCGCGGATGTCGGTGTAGGTGCGGTCGCCGGTGAAGCGGTCGTCCTCGGGATAGGCGATGGCGTCGCGCAGATACTCGTATTCGTCCTCGAACTCGTACTGCTCGTCGTCGATGCCGGCCACGCCCAGGCTGATGCGGCTGTCGCCGCCGGCCATCGGCCATTCGTATTCGGCGCCGAACGAGAAGTTGTCGGTGCGGATGTCGAGGTCGTTGTCGTTGACCGACATCAGGTTGGCCTCGTCTTCGATGCCGGCGCGGTATTCCAGCGAATCCTCGTCCTGGTAGCGGTCGGTGCGCACGTAGAACGCATTGAGGTTCAGCCAGCCTTCGCCCAGCTGCGCGCTGTAGTCGGCGGTGAACGAATAGTCGTCGCCGCTGCGCACGTCGGTCTGGCGCTCGGTGTCGTCCAAGGTGCCGCCCGGCGCGTCGTAGCGCCAGCTGTATTTCTGCTTCGGATTGCGGCGGCCCTGGGTGTTCATGCCCAGCATCAGCTGGCCGCCGAGCGCTTCGCCGCCCCAGACCGCGCCGAACAGCGGCTCGACCTGGTCGTCGGCGTACTGCAGCGCGCCGACGCGGATGTAGCCGCCGTCCAGCGCCTTGCCGTTGCGCAGCACGATGTTCAGCGAACCGGCGACGGCGTCGCCGCTGCGGTCGGCCGACGCCGAACGCACGATCTCGATGCGCTCGACCAGTTCGGCCGGAATGCGGTCGACGAAGAAGGAGCGGTCGAGGCCGGCGCCGGGCACGCGCTTGCCGTTGATCAGGATCTGGGTGTAGCCCGGATCGAGGCCGCGCAGGCGCACGCCGTCGTACTCCAGCACATCGCCCAGGAACGCCGCGCTCGGCACGCGCTTGAGCATGTCGCCCACGGTCAGCGGTTCGAACTGCTCGAAGTAGGCCAGGTCGTACACCAGGGTCGACGGCTCCTCGGCGCGGTCGCGGTAGGTGATTTCGCCCTTGACCACCACGCGATCGATGTCTTCGGCGCCCTCGGGCGTCTGCTGGGCATGGGCGGCGGTGGCGAACAGGGCGCCGATGGTCAGGCTGAGCGCGGTCCGGCGGAGGGTGGCGTGATGCGGCATGGAAAGGGTCCTGTGGAGAAAATCAGGCGCCATCCTGACAGCCGATGATGACGGTTTCATTTCAGCCGCCGCCTCCGGCGCGGTAACGAAACCGTCATGTTTACGTCATACAGTGGCTTTTCTTTTTTCTACACCTCAAGAGCCACTCGATGAACAACTCGCTCGTTGCCGTGCTTGCCGCACTTTGCCTCAACGCCTGCACCGTCTCCGGCGGCAAGGAGCCCGATGAAGGCACGGAAATAGATCCGCTGCTGAGCGCGCAGACGCTGGCATATAAAACCGTCGGCGAAGCCTTCCTGACGCCGCTGACGCCGGCCGACAACATCGACTCGCCGGCCAGCTGGACCGCGCCGGACGGCAGCGTCTGGCTGATCGCCACCGCCAAGGCCAGCGACAAGCTGGTGGTGTACGACGGCGACGACGGCCGCACACGCGCCGCCATCGGCGGCAGCGGTGCCAAGCCCGGCCAGTTCCGCCGGCCGAACGGCATCTTCGTGGCCGACGATCGGGTGTTCGTGGTCGAACGCGACAACCGCCGCGTGCAGGTGCTGGCCCTGCCCGGACTGCAGCCGCTCGGCCATTTCGGCGAGGCGCAGCTGCGCGCGCCGTACGGGCTGTGGGTGGACAAGACCGCACAGGGCTATGAGGTGCTGGTGTCCGACGCCTACATGGACGGCGAAGCGGTTCCGCCGGCGGCGCAACTCGGCCACCGCTTCAAACGCTACCGGGTGCGCACCGATGGCGGCTTCCACGCCACGCATCTCGGCGACTTCGGCGATACCGACGCCGGCGGCGCGGTCCGCATCCCGGAATCGATCTGGGGCGACGCCAAGCACGGCGTGCTGCTGTTGTCGGAAGAGGACCAACAAGCCGGCACGCAACTGAAAGTCTACGGCCGCGATTACCGCTATGCCGGCCTCACCGACGGCAAAGACCTGGTCAAGGCGCAGGCCGAGGGCATCGCGCTCTGGCAGTGCCCGGACGGCAGCGGCTACTGGATCGCCACCGACCAGTTCAAGGACCGCAGCCTGTTCCACGTGTTCGACCGCCGCGACTTCAGCCACAAGGGCGCCTTCGCCGGAAACACCACGGCCAATACCGACGGCGTCTGGCTGAACCAGAGCGCCACCCGGCAATTCCCGGACGGCGTGTTCTACGCCGTGCACGACGACCAGGGCGTGGCCGCGTTCGACTGGCGCGCCATCGCCGCCGCGCTCGATTTGCGCGCGCGCTGCGAATAAGCCCCGCCATGCGCATCGCCGCCGCATCGCTGCTGTTCTTCCTGGGCGCCGCACAAGCCGCCGAGCCGCATCTGCTGAACGATCCGGCACCGCGCGCCGACGACGGCAGCCTGCGCATGCTGGTGGAGATTCCGGCCGGCACCAGCGAAAAATGGGAAGTGGA